>CAVJKI010000131.1:0-6244 GCA_963649995.1 Sodaliphilus sp. | reverse complement strand
TATTTTATTTAAGTGATATTTTATATGACATGAGCGGTTATTTGCCGTTCATGTCATAATATCACTAAACAAATAACAAAAAATTATAAGGAGTATTATGACAAACACAAATATAATCACAACGACAAATCTCAGCAAGATTTACGGTGTCGGAGAAAACGCAGTACACGCACTTAAAAATTGCAATATAAAAATACATACGGGTGAATCCGTTGCTGTAATGGGTTCTTCAGGCTCAGGAAAAAGCACATTTCTGTCATTAGTCGGCGGTATCACAACAGCTTCCGAGGGAGAGATCACGATAGACGGCAAAGCTATAACCTCAATGAGTGAAAAAGCACTTGCAAAATTCAGATTGAAAAACATCGGCTTTGTCTTTCAGGCATACAACCTCATTCCCGAAATGACCGCATATCAGAATATTATTCTGCCGTTGAAGCTGGCACATAAGAAAATTGATAAAACCTATCTTTCGGACATTTGCAACAAGCTGTCGATCTCCGACAGATTATCGCATCTGCCCTCTGAGCTTTCCGGCGGTCAGCAGCAAAGAGTTGCGATAGCCCGTGCACTGATTACAAAGCCGTCCATCTTACTTTGCGACGAGCCTACAGGTAACCTTGACAAAAAATCAGGAGAAGATGTTCTTGATCTGCTCACACAGCTTTGTGCAGGCAATAAATGTACGCTTATACTTGTAACTCATGATAAATCTGTTGCAGACAGAATGGGACGTATAATAACCATCAGCGACGGCGAAATATCGGAGGATTAGTATGACATCTTTGTTTATAGCGTTTAATTATGTATATCGGCATATATACAAATTTCTTCTAATTTGCTTTTGCTGTGCAGTGCTTATTTCGTCAGCCGTTCTTATTCCGATAAACAACAGCCTTTCAAATTTCGGCGGCTTTTTACAGGTGAACAGCTCAAAAAGCAATTACAGTCGGCTGTTTTTCAATGTTGATGATGTCGACGATTCTTCTCTCGCCGAGCAGTATTGCGGTGTGATAGGTATAACAGGTTATACAAGCATACATAACGAGGAATACTGCATAGGATATGCAGATGAAATTGCCCGCGATTCTCTCAGCGTGAAACTTATAAACGGAAAGCTCCCCGAAAATGTAAATGAAATTGCCGTTACCGACAGTATACTTAAAAAAATGAATGTAAATATCGGCGATACGGTAAGCCTTACCTTATCGTCAGACAATTCTGAGACCCGTGAGTATGTAATAACAGGTACTGTCAACGATTATTACAGCCTTTTCAATAACGGAGAACATCAGCTTGTTGTCCGTACCGACAGTGAATTTTCAAGAGCTTTTCCCCGTATCCTTTGCGGAAAACAAAATGATTATCTGCAAAAAAACATAGTATCTAATGCCGTTTGCAATTACTATGCGGAGCTTGACGAAAACTATAATATTCCGTTTTTTTCATGCGACGGTTTTTCTGTCAACGACGAACAAAGTGCCAAATTTTATAACTCTTACTACGTTTCAAATGCCGACACGGTTTTCTCATATATATCTGCCACAGCGATTATAGTAGAAATCTTCTTCGGTGTTTATATCTGTGTTTCGCTTCTTGTAAACTCGGAAAAAGCAATAATGAAATATTTAAAAACATAGGTGCGTCAAACGGATTGATAAAGCGTGTTCTGCTCTGGCAGGGACTGTTTATTTCAGTTATTGCATCTGTTGTTTCTGTCGGATTGGTATTTGCGGTAACAGAAGTCATCAACATGATAACGGTCAAAAACTCTCTTTTCAGATTTAACCTGTCGGTAAATCTGCTTGCAATATTATCACTGTCTGCATTTGTTGCTGTAATGATATTTTTAACATATCACATTCTGTTCAAAAGCGGTAAAAACAAAATCAAAGCAACAAAAATCAGCAATACAGAAAACATAACGTTCGGTGCTTTGTGGAACAAAACAGTTTCCAAAAATGCAGGCACATCAAAAGCGGCATACAGTATAGTACTGGCTTCGCTTATGCTGCTTGTTACTGGCGGCTCTTTTCTGGCAGACCATAACAGCATAAGCTACCGTGACAATTCGGATAATAACAGCAAGGGTTATGATTACGTCTATTTTATCGGCGGCGGTTACATGAATCCTGACTACTTCTCCTACGGTTACCCGTCATATAACGGCTTTACCGAAAGCGAAGCGGAAAAGTTGGCTTCACAGTATGGCCTCACCGTTATGGCAAAAGGAATGACAACAAATATCAACGCTCACATATTTACAAGCAATAAAAACACTGTGCCTTCCGATGCCGATTTTGAAGCCATGGATATAACCGTAGAACTCAGAAAGACAATTGCTAAAACCAATGTGGTGATTTTGATAAGGCTTACAGTTGTGAAGTAGGTTCAATGGACTACAGTACTCTTAAAGAAAAATTTCCGTCGCTGGATATTACACAGTCCGAGTACGACAACGGAGAATGCATTATTTCGGTAAACCGTGAAATAAACAGCGGAGAGGAATTTGACCTTAGCTTTATGATCATACCCGATGAAATAATATCAGTAGATGTGGACAGCAGTTATGTCCCCGAAATAATCACACAGCACATAAAAGTAACCGACAGCACAACCGTTACCGACAAAAGCAGCTTCGGCGCTGAAACCATGTTTACAGACGGCGCTTATCTTCTGATGTCGGATAAATTTCTCGGAAGTATCAGCGATAAATTCAGATACAGCTATGTCGCACTGAACAACAATAATAACCTCAGCGAAAGCGAAGAAAGAAAGCTTGACGGTATTCTGACCGCTCTTGCAAATGAGAAACAGGTGCAGATAAGAAATTATTCCGTTATGAAATACAATACGGACGATGCGGTAAATAAATCGAAAATGCCGTTTATGATTTCATCTGTTATTTATCTTGTACTGTCTGCAATGTTCGCTTTTATCTGTCTTAACACGGATATTAAATCGAAAATCTGCCAGATCTCGGTTGCAAGAGCTATCGGTGCGGATAGCAGTACATTATTCAAAACACTTGTCGACAATGCGCTGAAAAAAGCAATACCGGGATATATCATCGGTTTTTCTTTATCAACTATACTTGTTATAGTATTTGTTGTATTTTCACCGCAGTCCTCAATCCCGTATTTGCCGTATATTGACTTGATTGCTTATCCTTTAGCGGTAATTGCGGTTATTTCTGTTGTCAATATGCTTGCCGTTTTCACAGCTATAAGATACATTAAGAAAACCGATATTTATTCGGCAATGGCGAGAGATGTTTTTTTGATTTCCGAGTTGCGTATATTTTCGTATTTGCTTGAATAAACAACGCTTAAAGGCACGGGAATAAATAAAACCGCCGTTATAGTTGGGTTTAATCAACTGTAACGGCGGTTTTATTTTTATTTCATTTAAGCTCAATATAATGCGGAATTATATCCTCGTACTCGCCGCTTTTCAGTCTGAATCTGCCCGGTATAACACCGAGCTGTGTAAATCCGAGCGATTTGTACAGTGCCAGCGCCGCAGTATTGCTTGCAACCACCGCATTAAACTGCAAAATGCCGAAGCCAAGCTCCTTTGCCTTTTTTATGCAGTCTGTCACTACTGCTCTGCCTATGCCCTTTCCTCTGGTGGCTGAGCTTACCGCATAGCTTGCGTTGCTGATGTGACCGCACCTGCCGACATTGTTCGGGTGAAGTATGTACAGCCCATATATTTTTCCGCTTTCATCGCAGGCAATCCCCGTATAGCTCTGTGAGCGGAAGAATTTGTCAGCCTCGGAATCGCTCATTTCATTTTCCTGCGGAAATGCAACTCCGTCACGCACTACCTCGTTCCATATTTCCGCCGCAGTGTGTGCGTCCGTGCTTTTATATTCTCTTACCGTAATATTCATGGTATCCCTCTTTTCCTTTGTTATCAATAATTATACCGCCAATGTGTACCGTTGTAAAGAAACAGACATTTATACATTTTAGCACTTGTGCAAACTACACAAAAATAAACAGCATATTTCTACACCCGTATTTCAGTTTTCACGAAAAATCCCTTGTATTTTTTCCAAAATCCGTATATAATGTACTTATCCGAATTTTTGATGAAAGGATAAAAAGGATAAAACCATGAAAACTTACACTTGCAAAAACATACGAAACATAGCCCTTGCCGGACACGGCGGAAGCGGTAAAACCTCTGTAGTTGAAGGTCTGCTCTACAAGTGCGGCGAGATCGAGAGAATGGGTAAAGTATCGGACGGAAACAGCGTCTGCGACTATGACCCCGAAGAAATAAAGAGAAAAATCTCGCTCGGTACTTCGCTTGCTTACTGCCAGTGGAAGGACGTTAAAATAAATATCCTCGACACACCCGGTCAGTTTGATTTTGCCGCAGGACTTTATGAGGGTATCAGCGCCGCAGAAAGCGTGGTAATCGCACTTCCCGCAAAGGACGGTGTACAAGTCGGCACAATAAAGGCATACAGAGAGGCTGTGAAGCACGGAAAGACAACAATGTTTGTTGTAACCCGTATGGAGGAAGAAAACAGCAACTTCTACAAATGCCTTGAAGAATTGAAAACACAGTTCGGTCCGTCTATATGTCCTATAGTCGTTCCGTTTGATAAATACGGCACAGTTGAAAGCTACATAAACCTGCTTGAAATGAAAGCATATACTTATGACAACGGCGTACCCACAGAAGTACCAATGCCCGCATCTGAAAACCGTCTGAAAGGTCTGCGTGCCGCAATGGCTGAGGCGGTAGCCGAAACAGACGAAGAACTTATGATGCGTTATTTTGAAAACGAGGGCGAGGACTTCACGGAAGCCGAGCTTATAAAGGGACTTCACGACGGCATACACAAGGGCTATATCACGCCTGTTGTTTGCTGTTCGGGCGATACTCTTGCAGGTATCGACATGATGCTCAACACCATAATCTATATGCTCCCAAGCCCCGATGAAACAAACGGTGAGCTTTGCGAGGACGGCTCAAGAGTTGAATATGCAAGCCGTGACACACTTGAAGCAAAGGTATTCAAGACGGTAGCCGATCCCTTTGTAGGAAAGCTCAGCTACATAAAGATAGTAAACGGCACTCTTGCCGCAGGAACAGAGGTTGTAAACCGCACAACAGGCAATCTTGAAAAGCCCGGTAAGCTCCTGAGTATGCAGGGCAAGAAAACCGAGGACATAATCGAAGCGTATGCAGGCGATATAGTAGCCGCTACAAAGCTCAGCGCTAACACAGGCGATACGCTCACTGCGTCGGGTGACGAAACGGTATTTGCCGCAGAAAAATATCCTGTTCCCTGCTTCTTCAAGGCTATCTCGGCAAAGGATAAGAACGACGAGAGCAAGATAAGCAACGCCATAAAGCGTATGGTCGAGGAAGACAAGACATTAAGCTACGACCACAACCACGAAACACACCAGCGTATTTTAGGCGGTCTCGGCGAACAGCATCTTGATGCCGCAATTGCAAAGATGAAAACCAAATTCGGCGTTGATGTAACAGTCAGCGATCCGATAATCGCATACCGTGAATCTATCCGCAAGAAGGTACAGGCTGAAGGCAAGCACAAGAAGCAGTCGGGCGGTCACGGTCAGTACGGTCATGTAAAGATTGAATTTGAGCCTTGCGACAGCGATACACTCGTATTTGAGGAAAAGGTATTCGGCGGAAGCGTACCGAAGAACTACTTCCCTGCTGTTGAAAAGGGACTTGTAGAATCCACCGCACACGGCGTACTTGCAGGCTATCCTGTTGTAAACTTAAAGGCTACTCTGCTTGACGGCTCATATCACCCTGTAGACAGCTCAGAGCAGGCATTCAAGATGGCGGCTCATATCGCATACAAGCAGGGACTTGCAGAAGCTCAGCCCTGCATACTTGAGCCTATCTGCCTTGTTAAGGTTACCCTTGACGACGCAAGCACAGGCGATATAATGACGGTTATCAACAAGCGCAGAGGCACAGTTCTCGGAATGAATCCCAGTGAGGAGGAACAGGGCATGACAGAGCTTGACGCTCAAATGCCGCAGTCCGAGATCACAGACCTTGCAACAGTTATCCGTCAGATAACAAGAGGTTTAGGTCACTTCACCGCTCAGTTTGACCACTACGAGCAATTACCGCAGGCGCTTGAAGCCGATGTAATTGCCAACGCACCCAAATTCTCCGAATACGAGGGCTAGTGCCGATGCGGCACTCCAAATTCCGCCTGCGGCAATGTGCCGTTCCAAAT
>CAVJKI010000130.1:0-6256 GCA_963649995.1 Sodaliphilus sp. | reverse complement strand
AATAAGAATGTACCGCTCCTTTGCGTTTTCAGCAAAGGGGCGGTATTTTTACGGGATATGCTGAAAATCCCCTCCTGTTTTGATTGCAGGAGGGGATTCGGTTGTTTAGTATTCATCCTTGATACGGAATGATGTTTCGTGAGGGTCCGGCTGACGGTCGGCAACATACATATCGTCTATTGAGATATAGCGGCTGTTTTGCAGTGCCTGTATTACTTTGTCGATGGCTTCTTCGTTGCCCTGCGCTTCCATTTCAACAGAGCCGTCGCAGAGATTTTTCACCCAACCTGTAACACCGTACATTGAGGCGGCGTTATGCGCTCTGTAGCGGAAGCCGACACCCTGAACCCTGCCTTTAAAGAAAAAGTGCTTTCTGATTGTTTTCTGCTCTGTCATATCAGTTGCCGCTTTCGCTTGCGGAGGAGTCGGTGGAAGCGGCAGCTGAGGAGTAGCCGTGTACGCCGAGGGGGTCGATCTTTTCGGGAATAAGCTTTAACATTGCGTTGACAGCGGTTTTTGTGAGATCGTAGCGATACCATGTGTATGCCTCGTCTGTGCGGGGCTCCATCCATACCATAAGACCGTTCCAGCCGTTTTCATATAACGACTGATATTTTTCGGTAAGCGTCATTCCTGCTTCCTTTTCATCGTCGTTTGATGTTTCGCCGATAAGACAGGGCTTGTCTGTAACAAGTCCGAATTGCTCGGGTGTTTTGTTGAAAGGGAATCCGAAATATGTCTTTTCCCACATATAGTAATGAGTGCTGTAGAAATCAACATAGGCCTTATCGTCGCCTGTGAGCTTTTTAAGGTATTCGTCGGCTATTTTATCGCCCTCGTATTTATCGGAATTGTACTTTACTATACCAAGTCCGACTGTTACGGGAGTTGAGCAATTCTCGTGTATAACGGCGGCGCATTTTCCGAAGAAATATGAAAGGTCGTCCCAGCTTAACTGACCGCATTCCTTATTTTCGTGTACCCAGTCGGGTTCATTCATCAGGTCGATACCGAAAAGATATTCATTTTCGCCGTAACGTTTGCAGAATTCCTTAACGTACTGCTCTGCGTAATCATCGCAGTTTTCCTTGCTTGTAACAAGTTTGCGCCACTTTTCGGCGGAGCTGTTTGTATCCTTGAAGTGGTCAAAGGAGAGCAGAGTGGGCATTATATAGATCCTGTGCTTTTCTGCGAGGGCAAAAAGCTTGTCAAGGTCGTCCCAGTGCTGTTCGTTGATGTTTTTTATACCGCCTGTGGATTTCAGTCTTACAACGCCTTCACCGTTGCAGTTGATCCAGATACGGGTGCAGTTTATACCGTCGTTTACAAGCTCCTCAAATGTTTTGTCCCAAAATTCTTCGTCCATATTTCCGCCGAAGTCGTTCCAGTTCTGCCAGGGTGTATTTACACCGTTTATCCAAAGCTCCTTGCCGTCAACGGTGAATTTACCGTCGGTGATGCTGACCTTGGCGTTAGGGATCTCGGCTACCTGCGAGGTTTCGCCGGAGCTTGTCTGTCCGCCGCTCGTTGCGGCATTGTTACAGCCTGTTGCTGTGACAGCAATTATTACTGTCAGTGCGAGAGCAGATAATCTGCTCATCAAATTTTTCTTCATGTTTGCCTCCGTTAAAATGTGAATATATCTTTATCGAGCTTTGTGACGAGCTTGTCGCTGTAAAGCTCCATTTCTTTCATATCCTGACTGCTTATCGGCTCGATTATGCCGATAGTCATCATACCTGCCTCTTTGGCGGCTTTCAGTGAAGCAGATACATCGTCCATCATAAGGCAGTTTTCGGGCGGTACTGAAAGCGTCTTTGCGGTATCGAGGTAAATGTCGGGGTACTGCTTGCCTTTGCCGAAAACGGCGGCGGAGCTTATTGTATCAAACATTCCCCAAAGCCCTGTGTTTTTAAGCACGGGAGTGTAAAGCTCAGGGGTCTGAGAGGTGCATACGGCGGTTTTATAGCCGTTTTTTATTGCAAGCTGTACCGTTTCACGGGCGTATGGCTTTAATCTGACATTATATCTGTACTCGTTTATGGCTAAATCTGTCCACTCCTGCATAAGCTGTTCGGGAGTTTCGGGGAGATTGAACAGCTCGATCGTGTACAGGGCGGTTTCATAGAAGGAGCGATGACTGCACTGCCTGCCGTAATCGTCAGGCGGGGTTATGCCTCGTCTGCGCAGAAACACTTCATCAACGTACTGCCAGACATACATTGAATCGAGCAATGTGCCGTCAAGGTCGAACAGGACGGCTTTTATATCTTTCATAGCGTTTTCCTTTCTTTTTGCATACTGCTATTGTATCACAATAAAGCAGTGCGGTCAATAAGATTTTGAAGTAAAGATTTTAAGAACTACGCTTGCAAAAAAAACGGAATTATGTTATACTTATTTAAAAGAGAAATAAAAAAGAGCAACAGAACAAAAGGAAAGAAAATTGGAACAGACAAAAGAAAACAAGATGGGCGTAATGCCCGTTAACAAGCTTCTTGTTACGATGTCACTGCCGATAGTTATATCAATGCTTATCCAGGCAATGTATAACCTTGTTGACAGTATATTTGTAGCACAGATAAATGCCGACGCATTGACGGCGGTCGGAATGGCATTCCCGATGCAGAGCCTGATGATAGCGTTTCAGACGGGACTGGGCGTTGGTATGAATGCGCTTGTATCACGTTATTTAGGACAGAAAAAGCCGTATGAGGCAGGACTGGCGGCAACGCATGCACTAATTCTGACTGCACTGAATTATGTTATATTCCTCATAGTGGGACTTACGGCACTGCCTGCATTCTTCTCGATACAGACACATTCGGACGTAATAGCAGGTTACGGCGTTGAATATCTTTCAATCGTATGCTGCGGATCGTTCGGAATGTTCTTCCAGATATACGGCGAGCGTATATTACAGGCAACGGGAAAAACATTGCTTTCAATGGTGTCGCAGATACTGGGTGCTGTTATAAATATTGTGCTTGACCCGATATTCATATTCGGTGTTGACTTCCTAGGTATACCCGCAATGGGTGTTACGGGTGCGGCAATAGCGACTGTAGCAGGTCAGATAATTGCGGCGGTTGTGGGATTTTTACTGCATCACTTCCACAACAGGGAATTAAGGCTTGTGTTCAGAAGGTTTAAGCTGAATTTCGGCACGATAAAGACGATATATGCCGTTGGCATACCCTCTATTATAATGAGTGCGCTTGTATCGGTGCTGACTTTCGGAATGAATATAATACTGAAAGCGTATGAGCCTGCGGCGGCTACGGTGTTCGGCGTATATTTCAAATTACAGAGCTTCGTGTATATGCCTGTATTCGGTATGAATAACGGCATAGTTCCTATCATAGCTTATAACTACGGGGCAGGAAAGCCTAAGCGTATCACTGATACGTTAAAGCTTGGTGTTATCTGCTCGGTTGTGATAATGATAATCGGTGTGCTGTTGTTCCAGCTGATACCGGTACAGCTGCTCGGAATGTTTGCACCGACAGACGATATGATAAGGCTCGGTGAAACGGCGCTGAGAATATTCAGTATATCGTTCCCGCTTGCGGGCGTTTCGATAGTGCTGAGTTCGGGATTCCAAGCGCTCGGTAACGGCTTTTACAGCATGATAGTATTTATAGTAAGACTTATAATTCCGACACTGCCTTTTGCATGGCTGTTCGGTATACTCGGCGGAGTGGATCTTATATGGTGGTCGCTCCCTGTAAGCGATTTATTAGGACTTATTGTTGCGATACTCCTTATGCGCAGGATTTATAAGAAGGTCATAACAAGGATGTATGACAAGCAGGATGAATCCTCGGCACAGGTACAGCAGGCATAAGAATAAAGCACAAACGGAGGAACGGATTATGGGAAAAATAATCACAATTTCAAGACAGTACGGCAGCGGCGGAAGCGAGATCGGCAGAAAGGTCGCAAAAGCGCTTGACATTCCGTATTACGACAGGACGATAATTGATGTTACCGCAAAGGAAAGCGGTTTTGATCCGAAATATATAGAGCGTGCGGAGCAGACGACTACAACAAGCTTCCTTTACAATCTTGCGATAAACGGTATGTATACACAGCCGCTTACGGATCAGCTTTTCTCGGCTGAGTGCAGAGTTATAAAGGCTCTTGCGGACAAAGGTCCGTGCGTTATAGTAGGTCGCTGTGCTGACTATGTGCTGAGAGATCAGTACAGCACATTTGATGTTTTCGTACATTCTACGGACGAATTCAGATGTGAGCGTATCTGCGAGCATGACAAGATAAGCAAGGAAGAAGCGCTGAACATTATCCGCCAGAAGGATAAGGCAAGGCGCAGACACTACAAGTATTACACGGAGCGTAACTGGGGCGAGTGCCTGAACTACGATCTGTGTATCAATACGGCAACCTGCGGTATTGATGAGGCGGCTGAAATAATCGCTAAGCTTGCAGGCAAATAAAGACGTCGCATTCAGCGGCTGACGCCTTTGAGAATAGTAAAATTACGGCTGTCAACGGGGACTTCAAATCACGTTGGCAGCTTATTTTTTAAAACAGTTAAACAGAGAAAATATTTGAACAGAAGGAACGGTGAACGATGGAATTTGTAATGCTCTTTTTTTCGGTGATAATTATTGTCTGCATTGTCGGCAATAAGTTATCAACCAAGATAGGTGTACCGAGCCTGCTGATATTCTTGGCACTCGGTATGATATGCGGTTCGGACGGACTGCTTAAGATACCGTTTGACAATTTTCAACTCAGTGAACAGGTATGTACGGTATGTCTTATATTCATAATGTTCTGCGGCGGTTTTTCGGCTAACTGGAAAGCGGCAAAGCCTGTTGCGGTGAGAGCGGGACTTCTGTCGTCGCTCGGTACGATAATAACGGCGCTGATAACTACCGCAGGCTGCCATTTCCTTATAGGATTTGATATAAAGGAAAGCTTTCTTATAGGTGCGGTAATTTCATCTACCGACGCAGCATCGGTGTTCTCAATACTCCGTTCAAAACAGCTTAACCTGCGTGGAGGTCTTGCATCACTGCTTGAGATAGAGAGCGGCTCTAACGACCCGTTTTCTTATATGCTGACAGTTATTGCTCTTGCGATAATGGCAGGAGATGATGTTTCACAGCTTGGTATTCTTGCGGTATTACAGATAGTTCTGGGCGTGGTGTTCGGCTTTGCCATGGGATTTGCAACAGTATTTGTAATGAAAAAGGTAAAGCTTTCTAAAAACAGCTTTGATATAATTTTCATGATGGCTATGGTGTTTGCCGCATATTCAGCTCCGATACTTCTCGGCGGTAACGGCTATCTCAGTGTTTACATAGCAGGTATCGTTATCGGTAACAGCGATATAGGTGAAAATAAGGCTCAGCTTGTACATTTCTTTGACGGAATAACGGGACTCAGCCAGATAATGCTGTTCTTCCTGCTCGGACTTTTATCTAATCCGTCACAGCTTCCCGGAATAATTCTTCCTGCACTTGCAATATTTGCAATCATGACATTTATATCACGTCCTGCGGCGGTATTTGCAATTTGCTCAAAGGGGTATACATGGTCTGACAGACTGTTTATAGCATGGTCGGGACTGAGAGGTGCATCGTCTATCGTTTTTGCCATAATGGCTACGGTGAGTGATGTTTATACAGACAGCAATCTTTTCAATATAGTGCTTTGCGTCTGCCTTATCTCCGTTGCGTTCCAAGGAACGTTGCTTCCGAAGGTTGCAACAGGGCTTAAGCTTATCGACAACGAGAGCAGTGTATTAAAGACATTCAACGACTATCAGGACGAAACTCCGCAGTTCAACATGATGCGTATATTCGTATCCGAAACTCACGGCTGGAACGGTCATAAGATAAGTGAGATAGATTTCCCCGAAAATTCGCTCGTGCTGATGATAAAGCACGGTGACAGCACTATTGTTCCCAAGGGCGATACGGTGATAAATGCAGGTGATGATGTTATACTCAGCGTTCCGTCATACAGGGACAGCGGAAATATTCTGCTGAAAGAATATGAAATCGGTCCTAAGCATTTATGGAAGGACAAGACGATAAAAGAGCTTGATCTGCCGACAACACTTCTTATTATAATGATAAGGAGAGGCGGGGACATGATCGTGCCGAACGGAAGTACGGTAATTCAGCAAGGCGATATTCTTGTTGTAAGCGACCAGTCGCATATTAAAGAGGATAAGAAAAAGGAAAAGCACGAGGAAATTCTATCTGAAAAAAATGCCGACAAA
>CAVJKI010000129.1:0-6329 GCA_963649995.1 Sodaliphilus sp. | reverse complement strand
AATCCGAACCCGCTGACGCAATTTTTCTATTTTTTCGTACCCCAACTATTGACAATGAGCCTATAATAAATAGCAGTGCGAATAAAAACATGCGGCAGTCTGACGAAATATATTGCTAACGCCCTAGCGGGGTGAGGAGTCAGGAAAGAGAATGCCACGCTGAGCATTGCAAAAGCAATGCTCCCGCTCCTATCGTCGCTCAAGAGGAATAACCGATTAGGGAGACAGTCAAAAGCCCTTATTTCCTATCATTGCAGCTTTTCCCATTACCATATCAACATAAAAACGGCAGAGCCTTCGCTCTGCCGTTTGTTTGTCTGCTATGTACCGTCGCTTCCCTTACTGCTGTACACCGTTATTGTTATTATTGTTGAAATTGTTGTTGTCAGGTGTAGCGTAATTATTGTTGTAGTTGTTGGGAGCGGCGTAATTTGCATTGTTATAACCGCCGTTGTTCATGTTAGGATCATAACCGTTATTCATATTGGGGTTATATCCGTTGTTCATATTGGCATTGTAGCCGTTATTCATATTGGGGTTATAACCGTTGTTCATATTAGGATTGTAACCGTTGTTCATATTGGGCTTGTAGAAATCCTCATCCTTTGCACAAAGGAGAAGAATACCTGCTATCGTATTGCAGAATAAAAGTACGCATACGCTTATTCCTGTCGAAGGCTTCTGACCCTTGCCCATCTGACTTAATGCGATACCGCCGAATACAAGCGGAAGTATCAGCCAGAATCCGCAAACCATGCTGATAATGATAAATACCTGTGCTGCTGTTTTCATAATACATACCTCTTTTTCAATAAGTAATGCACCGCCCGCAGTTGTCACGAGCCGGTACACCTTGTTTGTCAGTATAGCATATTTGCGCCGCCGTGTCAATATCCTCCGCAGTTATCAGTTATCTGCCTGCTTTTTATCCCTGCGGTTGTTATATATGAACATCGCTACCCCGACGCCGCAGATTACAATGTATCCGAGCAGGCTCAATATATCCGGCAATTGCGAGAACATTATAAATCCGAGCAGCGCAGAGAATATTATCTGCGAATAATCGTATACTGATATTTCCTTTGCCGGAGCATATTTATACGCCGCCGTGATACTGAACTGTCCGCCTGCCGCCGCAAGTCCTGCGCCGAGCAGTATAAGCCATTGCTGCCACGTCATATAGTGGAAATTGAACAGTAAAAACGGCAGTGTCACAAGGCACGAGAAGCCCGAAAAGAAGAACACGATATACGATCCTCTCTCCCCTCTTACTCCGAGCCACCTTACCGCCGTGTAAGCCGCACCTGCGCCCATACCGCCGAGGAATCCCAGCAGTGACGGTACAAGGTCAAGGTTTGCAAAGCTCGGCTTAATTATAAGCAGGCTTCCCGCAAACGCTATTATAACACCGAGCGTCTGTACTAAATTTGTACGTTCCCGAAGGAACATTGCCGAAAATACGATAACGAAGAACGGCGACATTTTGTTCAGCATTGCCGCATCGGATAATGCCAGATGGTCTACCGCATAGAAGTTGCAGAGTATTCCGAGCGTACCGCATACCGAGCGTATCAGCAGTGCGCCGATGTTGCTTTTTTTCTGCGGCAGAAACGAGCCTTTCTGCCTTATCAGTATCGCCGCCGCAAATACAAACGCAACAAGATTTCTGAAAAAGCTTTTCTGCACAGACGGCAGATCGCCTGCCAGCCTTACAAACGCCCCCATAAACGCAAAGCAAAAGGCGGAGTTGATAATACACAGCACGCCTTTCCACTTCTGCGGGATTCTGTTTAAAATTCCTGTCTTACTCATTCGCTTGCCACCACTTCATCAAACGGCAGTATCACCGTTTCGGGCAGTGTGATCTCTCCGCCCGATGAAAAAAGCTCAGGTCTGTCGAATTTATAGCTGATCTTAAGCGCACTTACCGCCTTTGTTATTTCTTCATCGGTAAGTCCCGATCTGTCAATAACGAATACAAGCGAAACCTTACTGCTGTTGAAGCGGTCTATAGAAGCTATATTTGTTTCCTTAAGCACAAAAGCCTGCTTGTCATACGGTATATCGTCAATCGAAAACTGTATGTTGCCTATCTTGTACATACCGATGTTGGTGAAATCAAACACCATTTCAAACCGCAGATAATTTTCAGCCCTTGTCATATCAAAGTCCGTGTCGCTGAGCAGCTTGCTTGTGGAATTACTGTCAAGATGAGTGCCGTCCTTAAGCTTGTCATATACACTCTTTATCGTATTGTCAAAGCTCTGTCCGCTGTAGCTGTAAAGCCGTGTGTACGCATATTCCGCTTTTACGGGAAAAGCGAACTGCGTAACCACGACTATTACCGCAACAGCCACGACCAGCACCCATATAAGAGCCTTTTTAACCGCATTGTGTCCGAAAAGGCTCGTCAGTGTCTGCTTAAAGCTCATACTTTCTTAACACCGAGAGTTACGTTCTCGCCGTTTATATCCTGTTCCTTTGTAAATCCATCAGCCTTGCCTGTAACAATATCGTCTGCAAGCGTATCCTCTGAGATGCTGTCCTTATTGCGTGTGAGTATCTCGGCTACCTTGTCACTGCCGTCACAGTAGATAACGATATGGTCCATTACCTCAAAGCCTGCGTCCTTACGCATTGTCTGAATCTTGCTTACGATCTCTCTTACGTTACCTTCTTCAATAAGCTCAGGTGTAAGAGTTGTATCAAGAACTACCGTGTAGCCTCTGTCGGTCACTACCGCATAGCCCTCCTTCTGATGCTCGTCGATAAGCAGGTCGTCCTTTGCAATCTGAACATTGCCTGTTGAAAGCGTCAGCGTCATAGCGCCTGTTTCACGGATTTCGTTCATAGCCTTCTGACCGTCAACCTCAGCAAGCTTTGTTCTTACCTCGCCTATCTGCTTGCCGAAGCGTGCGCCGAGCGTCTTGAGCTGGGGCTTGAATGTGTAGCTTGTAAAGTGGTCTGTATTATCAATAAAGCTGATCTCCTTGATGTTCAGCTCGTCCTTTACAATGTCCGCATACATAGGCTCAAGCGTCTTTTCGCCCTTTACCATTATCTTTGATATAGGCTGTCTGTTCTTGATGTTAGCGGCATTTCTTGCGGCACGTCCGAGAGTTACAACTGTCAGAACAGTGTCCATTTCTTCCTCAAGATGCTTGTCGATAAGCTTTTCGTCTACAGTGGGGAAGTCGCACAGATGTACGCTTACAGGAGCGTTCTTGTCAAGCGAGCAAACAAGGTTTCTGTAGATGTCGTCGCATACGAACGGTGTCATCGGAGCAGATGTCTTAGCAATCGTTACAAGTGCTGTGTACAGCGTCATGTAAGCGTTTATCTTATCCTGCGTAAGCTCCTTTGACCAGAAGCGTTCTCTGCTACGGCGGACATACCAGTTACTCATCTCGTCAACGAAATCCTGTAATGCTCTTGCGGCTTCGGGTATACGGTAATTCGCGAGGTTATCGTCGACCGCACCTACAACGGTGTTCAGTCTTGATAACAGCCACTTATCCATAACGCTGAGCTTATCAACGTCAAGCGTATACTTTGTAGCGTCAAAATTATCTATATTAGCGTACAGAACGTAGAATGCGTAGGTGTTCCACAGAGTTGAGATATACTTTCTCTGACCCTCGTTTACAGCCTTTGCGTGGAATCTGTTGGGAAGCCACGGAGCGGAGTTTGTATAGAAGTACCAACGTATAGCGTCTGCGCCGTGTTCAGCCAGTGACTCGAACGGGTCTACTGCGTTACCCTTTGACTTGGACATCTTCTGTCCGTCCTTATCAAGCACAAGACCGAGAACGATAACGTTCTTGTAAGGAGCCTTGTTGAACAGGAGCGTTGAAATAGCAAGCAGTGAGTAGAACCAGCCTCTTGTCTGGTCAACTGCCTCTGAAATGAAGTCAGCGGGGAACTGCTGTTCAAACTTTTCCTTATTCTCAAAGGGATAGTGGTGCTGTGCGAAAGGCATTGAGCCGCTGTCAAACCAGCAGTCGATAACCTCAGGAACACGCTTCATCTGCTTACCGCAGTGAGGGCATTTTATCGTAACAGCGTCAATATAAGGACGGTGAAGCTCTATATCATCGGGGCAGTTGTCCGACATTGATTTCAGCTCCTCGATACCGCCTATAGCGTGCTTGTGACCGCATTCGCACTCCCAGATATTAAGAGGAGTACCCCAGTATCTGTTTCTTGAAAGTCCCCAGTCCTGAACGTTTTCAAGCCAGTCGCCGAAACGGTTTTTGCCGACGCTTTCGGGTATCCAGTTGATGGTTTCATTGTTTCTGATAAGGTCGTCCTTGACAGCCGTCATCTTGATGAACCATGATTCTCTTGCATAGTACAGCAGAGGTGTATCACATCTCCAGCAGTGAGGATAGCTATGCTCGAACTTGGGTGCGTCAAACAGTAAGCCCTTTTCATCAAGGTCCTTAAGCACCATAGGATCGGCTTTCTTTACAAACACACCTGCATAAGGAGTTTCGGCAGTCATGTTACCTTTGCCGTCAACAAGCTGTACGAAAGGCAGGTCATACTTTCTGCCGACCTTAGCGTCGTCCTCACCGAAAGCAGGAGCAATATGAACAACACCTGTACCGTCTGTCAGCGTTACATAAGTGTCGCATACTACATAGTAGCCCTTCTTGTGCTGCTTTTCGCATATATCAACGGCACAGTCGAATAAAGGCTCATACTCCTTGCCCTCAAGGTCCTTACCGATATACTTTTCAACTACCTCATAGGGAGCTGTAGGCTTGTCGCCGCCGAGTATCTTATCGCAGAGAGCCTCAGCGAGATAATATGTGTAGCCGTCAGCTGTCTTTACCTTAACATAGGTTTCATTCGGGTTTACGCAGAGCGCAACGTTTGAGGGAAGTGTCCAGGGCGTTGTCGTCCATGCGAGGATATAAGCGTCCTCGTTCTTTACCTTGAAGCGTACGACTGCCGAACGTTCCTTAACGTCCTTATAGCCCTGAGCCACCTCGTGGCTTGAAAGCGGAGTTCCGCAGCGCGGGCAGTAAGGAACTATCTTGAAGCCCTTGTATAAAAGACCCTTTTCCCATATCTGCTTTAAAGCCCACCATTCAGACTCAATAAAGTTGTTATCGTATGTTACATACGGATCGTCCATATCAGCCCAGAAGCCGACCGTGCGTGAGAAGTCCTCCCACATACCCTTGTACTTCCATACGCTTTCCTTACACTTTGTGATGAACGGATCAAGTCCGTACTTTTCGATCTGATCCTTGCCGTCAAGACCGAGCATCTTCTCGACTTCAAGCTCAACGGGAAGTCCGTGTGTGTCCCAGCCTGCCTTACGGGGTACGTCATAACCCTTCATCGTGCGGTATCTGGGTATCATATCCTTGATAACACGGGTAAGAACATGACCGATATGCGGCTTACCGTTAGCCGTAGGCGGACCGTCATAGAATGTGTAGGTCTTGTCGCCCTTTCTCTGCTCCATACTCTTGCGGAATATGTCGTTGTCATGCCAGAACTTTTCTGTCTGCTTTTCCCTCTCGACAAAATTTACCGAGGTAGGTACTTTTTCGTAAAGTGACATCTTTTTTCCTCCTGTTTTTTCTGCAAATCACCTTTCCGGGATACCGTGCAAGGCTTGGGGTGAACCCCCACTGCATATTTTTATTGCGTTTGCGGAAAATAAAAAGTCCTTATCCTCCGAAAAGGATAAGGACTATAATTTCATAACAGTCTTTATAACCACCGTTTCGTCATTCCGTCAAATGCGTTCCGTATAACGGCGGAAAACCGTCCCGTTCTACTCTTGCTGTAAACAGCAATTTCGGCGGGCAGCTTGGAGGTGATATTCATACGGTACTTCTGCGCCGACCTCTCACCGCCGTCGGCTCGCTTTGGCTTCATATCCGCACTACTGTCCTCGTCACAGCCTTTAAATATCATACACATTGATTATACAATCAATTTTTCCCTTTGTCAAGCGTTTTATCTCAAAAACGAAGATTTTATTTGCGTTGCCGTCCGCCGCAGCAGCCTTATCCAGCCTCTGCTTCATTTTCCGTCCGCACAAATTTACCCTGCGACAGAGAATATATCCTGTCCTCCTTCATGCCGTTTCCTTTATTGCAGGTAAAGCGGATCTTATCATTGTTATTCTCGGAAAATCCTACATCGCTGTAATATACGTTATCACATTCAACAAGCTTTTTGCCGTTCGGGTCATAAACCTCTGCCATGATAGGTGCATTTTCATCCGGCTCTTTATATTTGTCGTAATTATAGTAATATCTGAATGTGAAAACATACCCGTTTATCGCCTTTGCGTCTAAGTAAAC
>CAVJKI010000128.1:0-6368 GCA_963649995.1 Sodaliphilus sp. | reverse complement strand
AGCCGCCGCAGGTCTTGCACCCTTTTTCTTTGCGGCACATATATTGGTCGTTATTGCCATGCCGAGATTAATACAGAAAATTATCAGCATAATAAGCACGGTGATGAACATTATCGCCGATTCGGGCAAAGCAAAATCGTTCACTTTTTTAGGGTCGGTTATAAAGAATATTGAGCGCAGAAGATCACGCAGATACAGCGGATACAAAGCCGCAGTAATAACCGCATTGGCATACAGTGCGATAACATTGGTCGTTAAAAACAGCTTGCCTTTTTGCAGTTCTTTCTGCTGACGTTCGAAAAACTCCTGTTGCAGCTTTTCTTTCTGTTCTTTTGTGAGCGCTTCATCGGAAATGATTGTGTCCTGCTTTTTCACTTTACCCTCCGTTGAAATGTATGTATCTTATTCGGTGATCGTTTCGGGTTCTTTTTCCTCTGCTTCAATATTTACCTTTTCGCTGTTATTCTTCAGTAAATCACGGATTTCTGTAAGAAGCACGATCTGAGGATCGGGTGCAGGTTCTTCTTCGGGTGCGGGTTCTTCGGCTTTCTTTCTCTTGAATGCTCCGAGTACCTTTATCAGAATGAATACCGACAGAGCAATGAGCAGGAAGCTGATGACTGAATTGATGAACGCACCGTAGCCGATAGCAACTTCAGGCTCGATGATCTCTGTACCCTCTTTTACAGCCGCCTTGAGTACTATCTTAAGGTCTGAGAAGTCGATCTGTCCTGTTATCATACCGAGGGCAGGCATCAGTATGTTGTTTACAAGCGAGGTTACGATTGCGGTGAAAGCGACACCGACGATCATACCTACTGCCATATCCATTACATTGCCCTTGGATATGAAGTCCTTGAACTCGCTTACAAACTTGATTTTTCCTACCTTTTCAACACCCTGACCTACTGCCTTGAACGCCTTAACGTCCCTCAGATCCTTGTGTTCCTTTTTTTTATTTGCCATTTTGATTCTTCTCCTCTCGATTTATGTTTATTATTCGGCTTTGTCGCCGTTTGAACCGTCTGTGTAGACCTTGATAAGCTCAAAGTCGATCTGTCCCAGGTTGACATTTGCGTTAATGCACTTTACACGCACCTTGTCGCCTATGGTGTACATTGTGCCTGTAACGCCGTCATAGAGCGCTATGCCGTTTCTTACCTCAAAGTAGTTTTCCGACAGTGAACGCACGTCTATCTTACCCTCAACGGTGTTCGGCAGTTCAACGAAAAGTCCGCTTCCTATAACGCCGGAGATGATACCGTCAAACTCCCCGCCGACGTGCTTTTTCATATATTCAGCCGCATAGAAATCCTCACAGCTTCTTTCAGCCGCTACTGCCGAAAGCTCTGTCTTGGTAGCCTGAGCCGCCGCCTTGACGGAAAATTCGCCGTATTTCTTCTTAAGCTTGTCCGCACCCTTTCTTGCAACATAGTCGGTTAAGATACGGTGAATAGAAAGGTCTGCGTAACGTCTTATAGGCGATGTGAAGTGTGCATATTCTTTCATTACAAGTCCGAAGTGACCGATAGGCTGTTCGGAATATTTTGCTTTTGCCATTGTACGCAGAACAATTCGGTTGATAACAACGTTCCTCGGATCGTCCGCAGTTTTTTCAAGAAGCCTTGCAAAGGTCTTTGCGTCTGCCTTTTCGTTTATTCCGAGCGGATTTATGCCGAGTGCTTCAAGAGTGGTTTTCAGCGATTCTATCTTTTCGGCAGGCGGATTTTCATGTACACGGTAAACAAAAGGTATTTCCTTTTTCATTCCGACCTTAGCGGCGGAATTGTTCGCCATAAGCATAAATTCCTCAATAATGCCCTCAGATACGCCCTGAACTCTGGGCTTAATATCAACACAAATGCCGTTCTCGTCACAGATTATCTTGCTTTCGCTTGACTGTATCTCAGGCGCACCTCTGTCCTTGCGCTTCTTTATCAGTATCTGTGCAAGCTCGTTCATAAGCGGTATGCAGTCTATGACATCCTTGTATTTTTTCTTTATCTGTGCCGTTGCCGTGCCGTCAAGTATAGAGTTTACTTCACTGTAAACACCCTGCACCCTTGAACGGATAACGGTCTTTGCAAACTTATATTTCTTTACAGTACCCTTATCGGAGATTTCCATAAGGCAGGAGAACGCAAGTCTGTCAACTCCGGGATTGAGCGAGCATATACCGTTGCTCAGCTCCTTGGGGAGCATAGGTATAACCTTGTCGGCAATATATACGCTTGTACCTCTTTCAAAAGCGTCATTATCAAGCGGTGAACCTTCTGTTACATAGTGGCTTACATCGGCAATATGAACGCCGAGCTTATATCCGCCGTCAATGCGTTCAACGCTTATGGCGTCGTCTATATCCTTTGTGTCTGCGCCGTCAATAGTGAAGATAGTCAGGTCACGCAGATCAAGTCTTGTAGCCGCCTGTTTTCCGTCGATAACGGCATTGACATACTGCTTAGCCTGATTACGGGCTTCCTCCGAGAAGTCAACGGGTATGTTGTTCTGAATGAGGTATGCCGCGGTAGCGGATTTTGCGTATTCGCTTGACCCCAGCACCTTTACTATATCAACAATATGCTCTGAGTGGTGTTCTCCGCGCTTTCTGATAGAGAAAAGCACCTTGTCACCCTCTTTTATCTGTTCCTTGACTTTAAGGATAGTGAGGGGAGGGCAGCCCAGAGAATCGGGCAGAACTTTCAGCATCATGCCCTCTTTTACGATAACGCCGCTGAACAGTTCTTCCGACTGATCAAGTACTGCGAGTACCTCTGCGGTAGCACTTCTTTGCTCGGTCTTTGCGGCAATTTCACGGGCGATAACGGTGTCGCCCGGTACTGCACCCTTGAGCTTTCCGCCGCTTACAAAGCAGTCCTCACCTGTTGAAAGATTTGTAACAAAGCCGAAGGTGCGTGACAGTGTAGCCACTTTTCCTGAGAATACTGTGCGCATATCGCTTATATAGAGCAGGTCGCTCTTTGCCTTGAAAATCGTCCTCTGACGTATCATTATTTTTGCTGTGTTTTTCAGTTTGTCGAGATATTTTTTCGGCAGATCGTTCTTGTTTGCTATCTGCTTTAATGACATTCCCCCGCCGTTTTCAAACAATGTGGCGATAATAATTGTTTCTAAATTCAAAATGTTTTCCTTTCTCTGTGCGGTTGTTCCTTTACCGCTGTTCATAATCTTATTTTTTCTTCTAATCTCTATTATTATAATACATTTTACCGCTTTTTTCAATAGTTTGTTGCACTATTTGCGGTTTATCACAGGCATTAACAGGTTATTGCCGTTATCTGCGGACTTTTGTATCAATTGTGCTGTTTCTGTACTTAGTTTTAAAAAGAAATTGCAAACAGTATTGATTAATATAAAAACCAAGAGAAATTGTATAAAAAACAGGGAATACCGCCCGCCGTGATAGCGAGCGACACTCTCTGTAGGTTACCCATCAGGGAATCCCCCCGCCGAAAATAGCGGAGATTCCCTCGTTTATGGTGCTTCTGCCTTGTTGCTGTAATAGCTTCCGATTAAGATTTTGTCAATATGAGGAGTGAAGTTTTATATACCCTCTTGACAAACGCCGTTTACAGGCATATAATATAAGCGTAATCTGTTTCAGGGCGGAGTGAAATTCTCCACCGGTGGTAAAGTCCACGAGCGCAAAGAGCTTGCGCCGATTCGGTGAAATTCCGAAACCGACGGTATAGTCCGGATGAAAGAATCAGAAATGCTTGACCGTAAATCGTTTATTCAAGCGGTCCGACACTTTTGAGAGAAAAGGCAAAGCCCCGTAACACGGGGCTTTTATTTTTTGGCGAAAAGCTGAAAGTCACCTTTGGAGCAGATATAGAAAGGATGATTTTTATGCAGACACAAACCACACATTCCAATGAAACCAAGGCGCATCTTGTCTTTGATACGAGAAAGCTCGTATTCACAGCGCTCCTTGCGGCTATCTCGTCGGTGCTTATGCTGTTCAGCCTGAAAGTACCGCTGATGCCGAGCTTTATATCGTTTGACTTCTCGGACTTCCCGGCAGTTATGGCTTCGCTTACAATGGGTCCGATCTCAGGCGTTTTCGTATGCCTTGTGAAGAACATAATCAACCTGTTTTCCAGTAATACAGGCGGTGTAGGCGAGCTTTCAAACTTTATTTTAAGCTGTTGTCTGGTTGTTCCCGCAGGCATTATCGGAAGAAAATTCAATACCTATAAAGGTGCGATAATCGGCTGTGTTATCGGAAGTGTTATAATGGCGCTGCTCAGCATAGTGTCAAACTACTTCATTGTTTACCCGATATACGAGAACTTCCTGCCGATAGACGCTATAATCGGTATGTACAAGGCTATAAATCCGAATGTAAACGGACTTTTAGACTGCCTTATCATATTCAATTGCCCGTTCACCTTGATAAAGGGACTTATCGCCTCAGCACTCTGTATGCCGCTTTATAAGGTGTTAAGACCTGTGTTCAACTCCTACTACAGAAAGTGATTTTAAATTTGTAAATACGGCTCAAAGCCTGTAAAAATGCCCTGTGAAAGCAATCTGCTGTCACAGGGCATTTTGTTGATTTTAAGCGCTTTATTCTTCGTTTATTGCGTTGTGGATAAACCGGCATATCGGGTACAGAGAGCGGAAGCCGTCAAGGACAAGCGGTTTTAAAGCGGGGGTGAAAACCGCTTCATTGTCATATGTAAAGCTTGCCGAGCAGCTGATTGATTTGCGGTTGTACCAGCCGTCAAGCAAGGGAGAAACCTCGCCTTTCTTGCGCTTGTAGAAGTCGCCGTCAAGGGTGAATATCGCTTGCTTATTGAAGGCTCGGACAAGCTTTGAAAACCTGTCGGGATCAGCGTCTATGGCGTTTCTCAGCTTCTGCATTGAGCCTGCGGAGGCGCTCCACATACCCATTCCGTAGCCCCAGCCCTCGCAGGAAAGCTCAAAGAAGAACGCAGGGGCAACCCACCAGTCCTGTCGTGTTTCCTTGAATGTAAGCCAGTAATCGTCACGGTAAGGGTAGGCGTGGGGAAAGCGTGCGTCACGAACAAGTCGTGAAACTGAGCTTACCGTATCGTAGCCGATCTCACCGTAGAAGTCGCAGAAAAGCTCATCACAGAGCGCTTTCATGGGCTTTGCGAGATTCTGTCGGTATTCCTCTTTATGCTCCTCGTACCAGTTTTTGTTATTGTTAAGCCGTATTCCCCAGAGGAAATCTACGGCGTTTTTGTCAAATCCTTCAAACATTTCGGTTGTCCTTTCGAATTATTTCATAGTATATTTTACACCGTTACGGGGTAAAATGCAAGTGGGAATAAACGGACAAAAAGAGCATATAATTATTATGAAATATGTCGTTAAACGGCTTTGTTATGCGAAAGGTTGATAATATGAAGCGTCATAATAAATGGCTTGATCTTGTACTTTATATACTGTCGGCGGAGGTTATCGGAATGTCGTCGGGACTGCTTGCGGGCAGTTTTACCGAGTTTTTCCAAAAGTATGAGCAACCGCCTTTACAGCCGCCTGCGTGGGTGTTCCCTGTGGTATGGATAATACTGTATGCGGTAATGGGAGTGTCGGCGCACCTGATACATTACAGTGATGCGGCTGTACGGGTAAAACGGAAATGGCTCACAATATACTGGATACAGCTGATAGTGAATTTCCTGTGGAGTATAATATTCGTGCGGTTTGAGCTGTTGTGGCTGGCGGTAGTCGATATAGCGATTCTGCTCATTTTGATAGGGGCGATGATACTCGGATTCGGAAAAGTTAAGCATATTGCGGGCAATATAAACATACCGTATTTTTTATGGGTAGCGTTTGCAACGTATCTTAACGTGGCGACAATATTTGTAAATTGACGGTGTTGCATTAAGATTGGCGCATAAACGCCGTAAAGCCGCATTGTCAAGCCAAAATTTCAATATATTAAAAATGCACCACTGTTGCAAAGTTGGTGCATTTTACTGTTTATAACTACCGAAATCAACTGATATTGATAATCGGATATAAGCAAATGATCTGTTAAGTAAAAAATATTAAAATCAGCTAAATGAAATTTCTGATAATAATAACCCGACTGAAAAATTTTTTCTGTCTGTTTTTTGTCGAAAGTAAATCAAAGTGAAAAATTAATCGATTTTAATATAATTTACTTAACAAGCTGAGCTTGCATTTCAATATAAATTTACGTTGACAGTATTCCGATATAATTGTATACTTTCCGTAAGATGTCAGATGACAACCGCCGACGTGATTTTGAAGTCAAATAACTGTCTGATACAGGGGCGTTGTCATGATTTTAAATTTTACGGCAAAAATTTGTATTTTTTTTAATTTTTGCATGGACAATTTGTCCTGCT
>CAVJKI010000127.1:0-6401 GCA_963649995.1 Sodaliphilus sp. | reverse complement strand
TGTCTTTGTACTTTGGCATTTTTTTACCTCCATAATGATATCTTTATTCTATACCTTTTCGGAGGTTTACACAAGATATTAAGAAGTCTCTTTTAAATCACAAATAGTAAGCTCCCGATAGTGCTTTTTGTCGGATAGCACTTCTCGGGTTCGCTATTCCAATTAATACACCTGTCAATATGGACGAGGGAGACGACCAAAGGGACTAGGGCAAGAGACTTGCAGCCTCTCTCCCTATCCCTTAGGTCTTCTCCCTCGCGCTCCCTCTTTCCTTACCCACACCCCCACTCCGCTGAGGGGGTGTTGGCGATAAGACACACAAACGATTGCGTTTAAAAAGCAGATAAAGCCGAACGCTGACGCTCTGTTGTACCGGGGGACGGTACAAATATCTTAGGATAGCGGGTTTTTGGATTTCGGTGATAGTGCAGTTGCAGTGATAAGGTCACGAAAATATTAATTACCTCGTTGCACAGAAATTGCTTATGACGTTAATGGTTATATATTTTACTGTCAATTATGAAGTGCAGTGCGGTAAGACTATATCGTTTTTCGACAGAATGGAACAGCCACAGCGTTATGCTGTGGCTGTTGTTGTATAGGGTTGAATTATCGCTTACTTTGACTCTGTATCGTCATGTACTGTTCTGTTTTCGGCAATACTGCTCTTTAAAACACGGATCTTTGTTCTGTCTGAGCCTGTTTCGATAAGAACTGTGTCGTCTGTAACTCTTAATACTCTGCCTACTATACCGCCTGTTGTTACGACCTCGTCTGCAACCTCAAGGTTATTCAGCATTTCCTGCATCTTCTTGCCGCGCTTCTTTTCGGGTCTGATGATGAGGAAATAGAAAATAACTATCATAAGTGCGAGGGGGATAAGCATTGTGAGTATGCTCAGTATGTCGTTTCCGCCCTGTCCTGTAGATGTTGCTGTCTGTCCGCTTGTTAATAATGTCAGTAATTCTGTCATTTTAATATCCTTTCTTTTTCCGTGCGAAATTCGCTATTTACCTTATTATAACTTATTAAACCCACAAATGCAAGCACTTTTGTGTATTTATTCAAATCTTATGTCGGTAAATCCGAGCTTTTCAAGCTCAGCCTTACAATTTTTGATTTCATCCGCCGTTAAATTTGAACTGCTCGTTATTCCGACTGAAATTTCCTTGTCGCCGACCGTTTTCTTTACCAGTGTGAATATCTGCTTTACAGCCTTGACCTTATCCTTTTCGACCGTTGTCGCCTTATCGGCGGAGGTCTGGAGCTTTGTGCCGACAAGCGACATATCCATTGTCACAAGCACCTTGCTGTCGCCCATCCTGTCCTTAACCGACCATATTTCCGCTGTGCCGTCGTAAGCGTTCACAGCCATAGTGAGAAGTGCGTCAGCCTTTATCTCAACTGTTGCGGTAGCGTTTGCTTCCTTTGCTTTCTTTGCGCAGGCAGACGCCAAAGCCGCTAATTTCTCACTTCTGTTTGCGTTCTGAAGCTCCTTTGAAAGCAGTGAATAGTCATAGGACTGGAAGTTCGGGAAGATGGTGTTTTCAAGCTCTATATCCGCAAAGCCTGCCTTTGCAAGCTCACCGCAAATATCCGCATAATAGTTCACAGCGTCCGATGAATAAGGCGTTGTCCAGGGCTTGCCGCCGTTGTCAGCCGCCGCATCAAGCCAGCTCCAGTTGCCGTCGGAGATGACATATCCCGCATTTTCAAACAGGTACGGGGTCTTGCGGTCGTACAGCGTGTTGACTGCCGCAACGGGAGTAACATTTGCCGTTTTACAAGCCTTTACTATCTGAGCCGCAGTAAGAGTACCCTTGTTTACATCGGTATTGTCCTTTACAGCCTTGAGCGAGGATTTGTATAACAGCTCGCCTGTTGTATTTTTAAGTGTAAATACGACCGTGCTATAGCCGCTGTCCTTGATTGAGGCAAGATACTTGTTCAGTGCCGCTTCGCTCTTTATTGCAGAGTCGGGTGCGACAGTCGCAAATACCGATGTTACCTCAGCCGGAGTATCGGAAGAAGTATTATCCTTTGTCGTATTGTTACCGCTTGTATTGTCTGACGTATTATCCGAAGTGCTTGTCTGTGAATTGTCACCCGAGGTTTCGGGAACGGATTCGGGAGGTGTCCATGCAGGCTCGCTCACAGAAGAATTGCTGTTGTCTGAGCCGAAGAATTTAATCAGCGGCGACGCTACGGAGTAGCCCACAAGCACAAGTGCGCCTACTATCACTACGAATATAACGCCTTCAAATATCTTTCTGCCGGTGCTTTTGCGCTTTTTATATAAATTTTTCCTTGAACGTTTTACCTTGAATCCTTGTTTTCTTCTCATAGCAGTATCTCCATTATCAGAAATTATCAGATAGCGCCCGTGTTATATCCGGTCAGCGCATAGAATGCAAGTGACATTATACCGACGAATACCATCATTATAGGCATTCCTCTGAAAGCCTCGGGGATAAGCGGTGAGTTGAGCCGTTCGTTTGCAATATGCAGGAAGAACACCGCAATGAAAAATCCTGCTGCAATTCCGACACCGAAGCCCATATAGGAAAAGAAATCCCCGTGATATGTCGTATTTAAGAACAGTGCGCCGAGTACAGCCGCATTGAACACCGACAAATGAACATATTTCTTTATATTTTTGAATATCTTCGGCAGAAACCGCCATATAAGCAGTAAGCTACCTGTATATACTATACTCACTATCAGGGTGTATATAAGCGGCATTACAACATAGAAATACTTCCAGTCTGCGATCCAGCCGTCCACAAAAAAGGTGATACAGCTTGAAACCACGATAACGTATGTTATGCCAAGACCGAGACCGAATATGCTTTCTTTTTTTCTGGACGCATAAAACGCTACGCTCGTGCCGAGCGCACGGGAGAATATTGCATTTTCCACAAACATAGCAAGCATAGCGGTATTAATAAACAGTGCTAATTTATCCATTGCTCTGCTCCTTTACGCTGTCGCTTTTCTGCGGTATCAGTGCGGGCTGTGCAGTATCCGCACTTTCGGTGCTTGAACGGAAGGTCTGCTCTGCCGCCGCTTTGTTCTGATCCTCGCTGTTCTGTCTTATTCTGCGGTTGCGCAGATAGTTATACAGCGCTCTGAACGTTCCTGCCATAATTCCGACAAGTATAAAGCCGCCGAACGGCGATTCAAAAGCCGCGATCTTAAAATCGAACAGCTGTATTCCCGCAAATGTGCCGAAGCATATAAGCTCTCTGAAGCCGCCCGTAAGCACGCAGACAACGCCGAAGCCCGCAATAAAGAACAGCACGTCTATTATCATTTTCAGCCTGCTTTCAAGATAGAAACGGCTCTCTGTTTTGGAGAATATAAGCGCATTGGTAATGATAAGAGGCATATATATTCCGATAAGCTCTACGGTGAGAGGGAATATCTGCTCTAAAAGAAGTACGGTCGGGATATAATAGACCGAGCCTACAAGCGCATATATAATTACTCTGAGAGTGTAAACTATCTTTTTTGGTACGAACGAGCAGGTGACGATCGTCAGAAACGATATTATCGCAAATGCCAGAGCGATAACAACGCCCTTTTTAAATGTCGTTGCGGCAATTATGACGGGGGCGTTTACTATGCCCGTCATCAGCACAACATTCTGCTTTGCCAGTCCGTCTATAAGGTCACGGGTAAATTTGAAATCAATTTTCCGTGTCTTTTCCGGCTTCATCTGTTTTGCCTGAGCCATGCTGTGCCTCCTTTTCCGTTTTGTCCGCAGTATTTACGGGATTGTCGCTTTCCGCACCCTGTGCGGCAGTCTTTTTCTTTTTAACCGTATCCGATATTTTATCGGAAATACTCTCGATAACCGACTTTTTGTGACGTTTTACTTTAGTAACCTTATTGTCAATAGGGGGCATATTATAATTAACGGGTTCAATCATTATTTCCTGCGTATCCGAAAGAGCAGGAGTTTTTCCCTGCTTTGCGTCCTTGGTCATACGCTCGAATGAGCCGAGATTGTGCTTTAAATATCTTATTATATGCTTTACCTGTGTGCCGATAATGAACGCCAGCTTGTCAAGATACAGCGACAGAGCGTTTACTATCAGCAGGGAGAATACAAAGATACCCTCTATGTTGGCTGAGCTTCTGAATATAACGGTGATTATACCGAGCAATATTCCGTAAAGCACACGTCCGCCGTTGGTAAGAGGAAGCGTCTGCGGGTCGCTTGCAAGGAAAATAAACCCGAACAGTACGAATCCGCTGATAAACTGGAATACCACGCCGTCTACAGCGGGCTGTACACTGCTTGTCAGATATGACAGCACGCCCATAACGGCGATACCGCCTACAGTAGCGGACAGAGATACGCTTCTGCGGCATATAAGGCAGATGCCGCTTACTATCAGCACAAGTATATGCGTAGTACCCATAGGTCCTGCAAATCTGCCCATGAGTATTTCAAGCGGGGTAAGCGAGGGCATAGCGCCGTTTTTGATAAAGCTACTTTCTATACCGCTTACAAGAGTGCCTGCTTCGCCGAATATTTCGGGCTGAGTGCCGAGCTGAGGATACATCAGTACCTGCGTCGGGTAACAGATTATGAGAAAGGCTATCGCTACAGCCGCAGGATTGAATATGTAATTATCCTTACCGCCGAATATATGCTTTACCGTAATTGCCAGTACAGCGCCGATTATTACAACGTAATACTCAATGCTTGCGGGAAGCATAAGCGCAAGCGCCATACCGTAAGCGACGGTCGATAAATCCTTTACGCCGTATTCTTTTTTGGACAGAAAACAGCCTATCATATCGGTAAGTATGCAGGCAAGCACCGAGCAGACGCACACCGCTACTACTCTCCAGCCGTAAAAGCAGGTAGCTATTACCGTTATCGCCAGCATGAAAAGTATCTGATCGCCGTATATGCTGCGGGGCTTGCGCAGTTTTTTCCTTGCGGCATCCTTTGACATGAGCAAAGGAGCTTCATCTATCTTCTTAAGAAGTGCTTCATTTGAGGGTGTATTCATTAAAAAATCCTTTTGTCCTTTCAGACTTTAAGTATATACCGAGGCAACGCCGCACAAAGAACAGCATTGTTTTCTGTACGTTTTCTGCCTTGACTTTTATCGGAGGTGTCCTATGCAGATCGACGACCTTGCCGGAAATACCGTAAAAATAACGCTTGACCCGTCGGATATGGACGGTTATCACATAAAAAGCGAGGATATATCGGGTCATTCCCGTGCCACGGAGCTTGCGATCTCAAGGCTCATATCCTGCCTGAGCGAGGATCACGATCTGGGGCTTTGCGGTGAGCGCCTGCTCGTTGAGGCTTTCCCGAAAAGCGACGGAGGGTGTACTCTTTATATATCCTGTCTTAAAGGGGCGACCGTAAAAGCGTCTGCGGCAAAGCAGAGCATATCGGCAATTATCTGCGAGGGCAGTCTTTGTGTACTGGCTAGGCTGTGCAGGGCTTTGCGCAATCTTGCAAAGCAGGCGTCGCTGTATGCGGAGCATAACGGCGGCAGTTACCGCCTTATGATATATCCTGCGGCAAACGGTAAAGCGTCCTGCTGTATCAGCCGTATCAGTCATATTATTTCCGAATACGGACTGCCGCTGTGTACCGATGTTTGCGTTATCAGCGATACCGAAGAATATTATACCCTGCTTACCGATAAAGCGCTTGACATAATGCCCGATTACTTTTAGCGCATAGCGTCAGCCGCCGCTTTCATGTCGGCTGAGCCGAACAGATATGTTCCTGCCACAAGCACGTCAGAGCCTGTTTTTTTGACAATATCCGCAGTTTCAGCGTTGATCCCGCCGTCAACCTCTATTTTCATTTTTTCAAAGCCGTTTTCATTGCAGTAACGGCGGAGCTTTGCAACCTTGTCGGCACATTCGGGGATAAAGCCCTGTCCGCCGTAGCCCGGCTCGACCGTCATGACAAGAACCATATCGCAAAGCGGAAGATAAGGTATGACCTTTTCCCAGTCGGTCGCAGGCTTTATTGCAAGTCCGCTTTGCATACCGTTTTCCCTTACAGCGGCAAGATTTGCTCTTGTATCGCCGTTGCTTTCAAGATGTATGGTCAGCATATTACTGCCCGCTTTTGCGAACAGAGGTATTAGCCTTGTGGGGTCCGTGACCATAAGGTGGGTGTCGAAGTAAATGCCGCTCACCTTACGCATTGCGGCTACAACGTTGTTTCCGTAGGTTATATTGTCAACGAAAATACCGTCCATAACGTCAATGTGAAGCCAGTCGACCTGTGCGTTTTCTGTACGGTGTATTTCTCTTTCTATATTTGCAAGATCACTCGCAAGCATTGAGGCTGAAATTATGGTTTTCATTCTTTCTCCTGTCTGTAAAACCTAATTATACAGTATAATGATATA
>CAVJKI010000126.1:5730-6481 GCA_963649995.1 Sodaliphilus sp. | reverse complement strand
ATATTTATCCGACTTGACAGCAGACTGCTTTCAACGCTGCAATATGTGCCTGTAAACTCTCATGCATTTCTGACAAGAACGCAGGATTTTATAAGCGGCATGAATATGTCAATGCTTATTCTGACCTGCATAATAAGCTTTATTTGCGTGCTTTGCTGTTATAAGAAATTCCGTCCGATAGCAGTTATTCTGACATGGTGCGTGATGTTTATCCCCGCATTTTTATCGGAGGAGGCAGATTATACTGTTTATATCCTGCTCGCAATCACGGCTTTCTTCGGATTTCTCGCCATATCGTCCTCAAACGGCTTTTATTCGCAGGTACCCGTATTGATCGGAAAAGGCGTCAAAAGCAATGTTAAAAACGAGGAGAAAGCATTCAGAAAAAATCTCAGAAAGAAAAACCCCATACAGACTGCAAGATCCGAGCTTTCAAGATACAGCAGGAACTGTCTTTGCGGCATACTTGCGGCACTGATTACCTTTGGCGCAACCTTCGGCTCACAAAGGCTTTTCCCCGAAATGAGCTATATCAACACCGATGATATAATCAATTCCACCGTAAAATTCTTCACAGATATAGGCGAGTACTTCAGTCTTGTCTTTTCGGGAAATATCGGCGGCTTGTTCAACGGCTATTTTTCATCGGATAATTTTTTCATAAACAACAACATTGAGCTTAACGCTCCGCCGCAGTCGGCAAATGAGCCGGTACTGAAAATAAAGTCAGAGTTAGACACGGGAATGTATC
>CAVJKI010000126.1:0-5676 GCA_963649995.1 Sodaliphilus sp. | reverse complement strand
GCAGAATAAGCTGTACAGCGGCGAATATAATATCAGCGACAGCTTTTCACCCGAACAGATAGCGCAGGTAGAGCAGTATGTCAAGCTGTTCGGCAGTATGTCGTCGGCAGAGCTTACGCAAGGCGACCGTGAATATATAAATGCTCATGAAAATTCGCCCGGATATATCGGGATATTCCTTGTATTCAATGACGGTGCGTCAAATTACGTTGAATTGACTTACGGAATGTACAACTACGAAAGCGTGAATATAGAATATCTCAAAAATTCAAATATAGTGTTCAAGCCATTCCTGCCTGATAACAACGCCTATATGAGCAACGAGAATTTCAAATATTACGGCGATACGATCATAAGGATCGCAGACAGAAAAAATTGGATGAAAAGCTTTGAAACAAACGTCCTCATTCCCGCAAACGTAGGCTCGTATGTATTTGTGGCAGATGACATGACCGACAGCGATAAAATTTCCATGCTGCAAACTGTAGGCTACGGCGATTATATGACAGCGAGAAGATACATTGACGATAAGCATGAATATGACCGCTATGTCCGTGACACTTACACCTCTGTCCCCGACAGCGAGAAAGAAAACATCAGAAGATTCATTTCCGAGTTTGAAAGCGCTGACGGCGATAATGCAGGCATAGTAAGTAATCAGATACTGTACGCTTACGGAATGTGCGAGTATCTGAGAACCCACTATCAGTACTCTCTGACTGCGGACAATACCTCGGACAAAAGCAATACCCTGATCGGTAACTTCCTGTTTAAAACAAAGCAGGGTCACTGTGCTTTATATGCAAGTACAATGGCATTGGCACTCCGTGAAAAGGGAATACCCGCACGCTATATCACGGGCTTTACCACAGGTAAGCTTGAATACAACGAAGCTACAGGAATGTACGAAAAAACAATTCACGAAAATTCGCTTCACGCATGGGTAGAGGTGTATACCGAGGATTTCGGCTGGCTGCCGTTTGACCCCACAGGTTACGGAGGAAACAGCATCACGGGAGATTTCATTGACCCGTCGCAGACAGATACGCCTATTACGACAACGTCTCCTCAGACGACCGAAGCGACCACAACAACTGTTGTTACAACTCCGACGCCGTCAGATACATCTGCCACAACGCCGCCGATAACAACATCACCCGACAACACATCTGACAATTCAGGCAGTAACGGCAGAGCTGACAGCAATATAGATATGTCCCTGCTTATAAAAATCGTTGTTGTCGTACTGATTGTAATTTTGGTCATTGCCGTAATACTTACGTTCATAAATTCCGTAAAACGCAGAAACGAAAAGCGTATGAAATACTTCCGCAAATCGAAAAACACGGTTTCGGCAGTAAAGGATATGTACGGCTTTATCATGAAGCTTTTCAGCGTTACCGATATTGCGCCCGTCGGCACAGAGCTGCCCGAACAGTTTGCGATCCGTGCCGATGAGAAGCTTAAGGAGCTGGGCATGACTGTAAGTCTTTGCGAGGTAATGAGAATAATCGAAAAAGCCGAATTTTCAGCCTGCGATATTTCTGAGGAGGAACGTGCCGAGGTTTACTCATATACCAAAAAGCTGTACGGACTTGTTCTTGAAAATGCAGGTAAGGTCAAGAGAATATGGCTGAAGGTCACCCTTTGACGGTTAACTGAATATAAATGTTGTAAATCACGGCGTCATCTGCTATAATAAAAACAGAAGTAAGTAAAATCTGCAAAGCAGAAAGGAAATATAATATGAGACTTATAACAAGATCTGATTTTGACGGACTTGCCTGCGGCGCATTATTGCTTGAGGCTAAGGTGGTAGACAGCTGGACGTTTGCTCACCCGAAGGATATTCAGGACGGACTTGTTCCCGTTACCGAGAACGATGTACTTGCAAACGTACCCTTTGCACCGGGTTGCGGACTTTGGTTTGACCATCATTCGAGCGAGGAAGAACGTCTGAAAATAAAGGGTCAGTATAAGGGCGAAAGCAGAATTGCGCCCAGTGCCGCAAGAATTATTTACGAATATTACGGCGGCAAGGAGCGTTTCCCTAATTTTGACGACCTTATGCTTGCGGTCGACAAGGTCGACAGCGGCCATCTGACAGCAGATGAGATACTTAACCCCACAGGTTGGATACTTATAGGCTTCCTTATGGACCCCAGAACAGGACTCGGACGCTTCAGAAACTTTACGATAAGCAACTATCAGCTTATGGAAAAGCTGCTCGTATGCTGTGCGACCATGACTACAGAAGAAATTCTTGCCATGCCCGATATACAGGAAAGAATAAAGCTGTACAACGAGCAGACCGAGCTGTTCAAAAAAATGGTTGCCGAGCATACAAGAGTAGAGGGCGATGTGATCATATCCGATCTGCGCAACGTCGACCCTATCTATACAGGCAACAGATTCTTAATATACAGCCTCTATCCTCATCAGAATATTTCCGCATGGATAGTAAACGGCAAGGGCGGAAAGGGTTGCTCTGTTGCTGTCGGATATTCAATACTCAACCGCACCAGTAAGGTAGACGTAGGCTCGCTTATGCTGAAATACGGCGGCGGAGGACACAGGGCAGTCGGCACCTGTCAGTTCAAAGACGAGGATATAGACGAGAAGCTTCCTCAGCTGCTTGATGAGCTTGTAAATTACGATAAATATTACGCCGAGGCTCTTGTATAATTACTGACATTACACGAATTACGGAAGGTAAAGATATGACGGTACAGGAATATGCGGTTAAGCTCCGCACCAATATTTCAAAGATAATAAAGGGCAAGGACGATAAGATAGACCTTGTTATAATGGCTCTTTTAAGCGGCGGACACGTTTTGCTTGACGATGTACCGGGTACAGGTAAGACTGTGCTTGCTAAAGCGCTTGCAAAAAGCGTTGACGCAGGCTTTTCAAGAATACAGTTTACACCCGACCTTTTACCCTCCGATATTACGGGTATCCACTTTTTCAATATGAAAGAGCAGGAGTTTATGTTCCGTCCCGGACCTATATTTACAAATATACTTCTTGCCGATGAAATCAACCGTGCCACTCCGAGAACTCAGTCTGCACTCCTGCAATGCATGGAAGAAAAGCAGGCTACGATAGACGGCGAGTTTTTCATTATTGATAAGCCGTTTATAGTGCTTGCCACACAGAATCCCGTTGAAACCGCAGGCACATATCCCTTGCCCGAAGCACAGCTTGACCGTTTTATGATAAAGCTTTCGGTAGGCTATTCGGACAGAGAATCCGAAATGCAGATACTTGATAATTCAAGAGCGGTCCACCCCGTTGAATCACTTACTGCTGTAACGGATAAATCGGAGTTGCTTGAAATGATGAGCAGGGTTGAGAATATCAGGGTAAACGAAGCAGTAAGAGGATATATTGCGGATATAGGAAACGCAACACGCCATAACAGCGAGATAAAGCTCGGTCTGAGTATCCGAGGACTTATTGCGCTGAAAAATATGTCGCAGGCAAGAGCGGCGCTTCGCGGCAGGGAGTTTGTAACCCCCGATGACGTAAAAGCCGTAGCACCTTATGTCTGCGCCCACAGACTTATATGCAGAAGTACGGTTATGAGAGATCCTGACAGTGTAAAACAGGATATACTTGAAAAATTGATAAAGGAGCTTCCCGTTCCTACGGAGCAGATATAATGGAGCTAGTTGCTATTCTTTTGGTCATTGCGGCTGTTATAGCCGCAGAAGTGCTTATTTTCGGAAAGTATGCACTGAAAGGAATACATTACAGTGCGTCGGTAAACAAAACCGAAGTCTACGAGGGCGATACCCTTGAGCTGGCAGAGGTCGTTGAGAACCGACGCTTTGTCGCATTGCCGTGGATTAAAACCGAGCTTTCCGCCTCACGCTGGCTACAATTCAGCAGAAAGGATTCTGCGGCACAGACAAGCGGAGGAGATAATACCTTTATACCCGGTGTGTTTTCATTGAAGCCGCGGAGCAGATGTACAAGAGTGCGGAAAATAAGGTGCATCAAAAGAGGCGTATTCTCTTTTGATGATACTGTAGTCACCGCTACCGATATGCTCGGACTTGTCAAGGTGTCAAGAAGCGTCAGGGTCGGAATAAATATCACAGTACTGCCTGTAGCGTCTGACGGACAGGACGCAGTTCTTTCGTTCAACGAGCCTACAGGCGAGATCCTTGTAAGAAGATTCATAAACGAAGACCCGTTTATGATAGCAGGCTCAAAGGAATATACCGGCAGAGAGCCGCTTAACCGCATAAACTGGAAGTATACCGCAATTACAGGTAAGCTTATGGCTATGAACAATGAGTTCTCAACGTCAAGAAACTCCCTTATCGTTATGAATATGCAAAGAAAGGGCATTGTACCCGTGACCTCTGCTGATATAAGGGATACTGAGGCTTTTATCAAGCTTGCGGTAAAGCTTATGTGGGACAGTATAAACAGCGGTTGCGGCTGTGCCTTTGCAACAAACGGCGGCAAGGTAAACGGTATGGCTTCGGGCTTTATAAAGACTGCCGAACAATGTGAGGGAACACTGCGTATGTTAGCAGAGCTTTCCGACATCTGTAGCTATGATTTCAACGAGTTTCTCCGTGCGCTTAATTACGGAAGCTTTACCGATGTGTTTATATTGACTCCGTATATAGACGATAATATGACCGCCTTTGCAAACGAGCTTAAGGGCAGTGATACAGCTGCGGTGTTCTACACAACGGGAAATATACCCGAAAGCGCCGACGGTCAGTTTTTACACGCAAGGAAGTTTTCATATACGTTTAATGCGGAATATTCGGAGGGTGTGCAATGAAAAAGAATTTTGTTATGAAATGCGTTGCCGCTCTCGCTATGCTTTTAGTTCCTCTGCCGCTTATGTTTGTGTTTGAGGTCAACGCTTTTGAAGGATTCTCGCTTTGGCGTTATTTAATATATTACTCTGCAGCAGGAATAGTCACAGCCGTTGGCTATCTTTGCATGGCGCTGAAAGCATCTCAGCATAAAGCAAAAAAAATATTCTTCAGCAATATGCTTATTGCCGCCGTAGGCGCTGTTCTTGTGATAATGACAGCCGTTACAGCCTCGCTGATAAACGATATGCTCGGTGAAAACGGCTTTAACGTGTTCTATCTCTGCATAGCGCTCATGCCGTCTGTAATTGTATGGTATCTTCTCGGACTGAGCCTGAAAAAGAATAAGTTCGATGAGGTCTTTACATTTGTCTGGCTCGGCATATATCTTGTTGAAACCTTCCTGTGCTATATATTCTGCTGTGCTATGGCTGAGGATATGCCCTACCTTGACGCTTCAAAAACAAAGATCACAGCGCTTCTTGTTATCATGTCACTGCTCACGGTATTGCTTATCAATCAGTCGAATATCCAGTCGCAGATCGACCAGAGGAGAAATACGAATCTGATCGTTCCCAAAGGACTTAAGCTTTATAATGCAAAGCTTATCAGCATTGTCGGCGTCATAATTCTTGCGGCGCTCCTGCTTAAGGATTATGTAGCGGCGGGGCTTACATGGCTTGTCCGCATGACGCTGAAAATAATAGACGCTCTGCTGACGAATATCCGCTTTCAGCAGACCGATTCAATAACTCCCGATGATGTGAAACTTCCCGATTCGGATCTAATATCGGTCGAAAATTCAAATCAGGATTTTTTGCTGTATATTCTT
>CAVJKI010000125.1:0-6484 GCA_963649995.1 Sodaliphilus sp. | reverse complement strand
TATAAATTCTGATTCTTGTACCGTTAAAGTGTGTTTACACAAAATTCGAAGAAGAGCCCAGATTTGTCTTATAAACTCGTTCGGCGAATATATTTACCGCTCTCCGATGTTTAAAAACAGTAATTTCTACGAATTTCTTATTTCGTACAACGATATTACATACCCTCAGGCAGAAAAAATTAAAAATACCGTTAATAACTCCGTGAATGTCGGTGACATTACAATGAAAAACGCAACAGGCGATAATACGATATATGCCTATTCGTCCAACGGCTACAATGACTGGGTAATAATCGGAGCTATTGTAATCAACGAACTTAATTATACACAGGTGCAATGGGAGCTGCTTATAAGCCCTCTGTTTACATTTATAGCAATACTTATTATCAATATTATCTATTTCTCATCTTTCAACAGAAAACTCAAAGCCAGCCTTAAGGAACTCAAAAAAGCGAACTCTGCAAAAACGCAATTCTTATCCTCTATGAGCCACGACATACGCACTCCTATGAATGCAATAGTCGGACTTACAACAATAGTGGAAAAAAATATTGACGATAAAGCAAGAGTAGAAAACTGCCTTACCAAAATATCGCTTGCAAGTAACCATCTGCTGACACTGATAAACGACATACTTGATATATCACAGGTAGAGAGCGGTAAATTCACACTTAATCCAGTAACCTTCTCAATTGCCGATTCGGCAGAGGATCTGGTAAATATCATATACCCGCAGGCTGAAGAAAAGAAGCTTAACTGTTGTATACACCTGTTAAATATAACTCACGAATTTATAACAGCCGACAAATTAAGGCTTAATCAGATATGGCTGAATATTCTCAGCAATGCGGTCAAATACACACTCGCAGGCGGCCGTGTTGATATTTATCTTGAAGAAAATGAATTTCCCGATGAAACGGAAAAGATAGGGCTTACCTTTACCGTTAAGGATACCGGCTGCGGTATGTCGGAGGAATTTCTTAACGTTATTTTTGAGCCTTTCGCACGAGAAAAAGACAGCCGTATCGACAAAATACAGGGGTCTGGACTTGGCATGGCTATAACAAAGCAGATCGTTGACCTGCTCGGCGGCACAATCACCGTAAAGAGCAGAGAAAACGAAGGCTCGACCCTTACAGTAAAGCTTAAGCTTGACACACCGAAGGAACAGAAGACAGAATACTCTCTTAACGGCAAGAGTGTTCTTTTGATAGGTGATGAAGATGTACTTTCCGAAACAGGAAAATTCGCAACCGAACTCGGCGGACAGATAATCACAGCCGCTGACAAGGAACACGCAATAAAAGCGATCAATGCGTTCCGCAACAATGTCGGAAATATTGATCTGATTATAATTGACAGAATAATAGCTGATACCTCTTGTCTGGATACTGCCAAAGCACTTAAAGAAGCCTTCGGCGATGATTGCCCTATCATGCTGATTTCTGCATTTGACCGAAGTGACATTGAGGGTACGGCAAAAAGCATCGGTGTGTCGGACTTAATAAACCGACCGATATTCAGAACGAAGCTTGTAGAAAAGCTTTCGCAATGGTTGGACGCTGACGGAAAGATTATCGATAATTCCGATGAAGATAACGGCTGTGAGTTTGCAGGTATCCATCTTCTTGTTGCGGAAGATAATGATATAAACTGGGAGATCATAAGCGATCTGCTGGAAATGCACGGTATAAGCGCAGACAGGGCGGTAAACGGACGCGAATGTATCAATATAATTGATACGACTCCTGAGGATAAGTATTTCATGATTCTTATGGATATTCAAATGCCTATACTAAACGGCTTAGAAGCCACAAAAGAAATCCGAGGTATGCAAAACAGCAAAAAAGCAGAAATTCCGATAATAGCCATGACGGCAAATGCCTTTGCAAAAGATGTTACCGACTGCCTTGAAGCAGGAATGAATGCTCATATAGCAAAGCCTGTCAACCTTAAACTGCTCATGGCAGAAACAGAAAATATATGGGAAGAAAGTAACTATGAAGAAACAAATTGCATTAATACTCAGTACTGTGCTGCTTACTGCAACACTTTGCGGCTGTAACAACACCGAGGCGGACAGCAATGATACTCAGGACAGCAAATTTGTTCCGTCGCTTGATACCTCAACAAAAGCAACCGTTAACATAAAGGGAAGCTGTTCAAACTTTGAAGCACTTGAAGCAGTCGTTGCCGATTTTAATGAAATTTACCCTGATGTTACAATCAGCTACACAAAGGTAGACGACTATAACAATATGCTGTCTACTATCGTTTCGGGCAATGACAAGCCTGAAATCGTAATGTTCGATGTAAACGGATATTACAAGGACAAGAGCGATATAGTAGCAAGCCTAGTTGACTTATCAACTGTTGAGCTTAACATAAGCGTACTTGACGGTAATCTTGATATTTGTTCATCGGTTGACGGAAAGTTCTGTGTTTTAAACTGGGTCTGGGAAGCATGAATAACTGATAAAAAGCCCCCGCAGATTCTTATAAGACGAATCTGCGGGGACATTCTTATATCATAATCATAAACGCTTTAAAGCATAATAATACATTCCCATACCGATAGCTCCCGTAATTAATTCTGAAAGCGGAAATGCAAGCCATGTGTAGTCAAGCCCGACAAGTGAGAACAGCCAGAAGATCGGAATAAGACAGATGATCTGACGAAGTACAGACAGAAACGTACTTGTTTTTGAATATCCGATAGACTGGAAGAATACAGGTGTCATAAATGAAAATACGGCGGGGATAAAGCTGGCACCGATTATACGGAAACCGACTGCTCCTATGCTTTTTACGGTTTCGCTTTGTGTAAACAAGCCGATAAGCTGTGTAGGTATAAGCTCAAACGACAGCACACCGAGTACCATAAAAACGCCTGATATTATAAGCGAGCTGCGGAATATCTTTCTGCACCTGAGATAATCCCCCGATGTGAAATTATAGCTGAGAACGGGAACAATACAGGTTTGTAAGCCTAAGAGCGGAATAAAGAAAAACGACTGCAATTTATAATAAAGTCCGAGTACTGTTACCGCTTCATCGCAGAAGCCAGCAAGGATAATATTAAGCAGTGCTATGTACACCGTGTAAAGCGACTGCATACATATCGACGGATAGCCAAGCTTATATATATCCTTTGCTATCTTCGGCATTTGCTTGACTGACGGCGGCTTTCGTGCGCCCTTTACTCCTACAATAACCGCCGCCGCTATCTGACCGATAACTGTAGCTATAGCCGCACCTTTTACACCAAGCCCTGCCGTAAATATCAGCAACGGGTCAAGAACTATATTTATAACAGCGCCGACTATCTGAGCTATCATAGGCAGCTTCATATTTCCTGCCGCCTGATGCACCTTAGTCCAGTTGCCCTCTAAAAACAACCCTATACTGCCGACACTTACAATCAGTCCGTATTCATTGGCATACTGCATTGCCGTCGGCGATTGGACAGATACGCCGACATACAGGCTCATGAACGCTATTGATATTATTGAAATAAGCGCCCACATGATAACTGCAAGCACCATACCTACGCCCGCCGTTTGGTCTGCGCCCTTTTGATTTTTAAGCGCATATTGCTTTGCCATAAGCGTATTTGTACCGACGCCGGTTCCGACTGCAAGAGCTATTATAATAAGCTGTACGGGATAAATTGCGGATAAGGCGGTCAGACCGTCATCTGAATATTGTCCGATAAACAGGCTGTCGATTATGTTATACATTGCCTGTATCAGCTGAGCCAGCATTATAGGCGGAGCTATACGGAGCATTATCTTCCATACGCTCTCCGTTCCGAAAAATTCGGGTGAAACAGAATTTAAAATTGATTTTTCTTTGGTTGACAAAAAATAACCTTCTTTAACTTTGGAAATCTCGTTTGCTGTATGATTATATCACTTTATCGTGCGGATTTCAATAGTTAAAATGAGCATTTATAAGGAATTTACAGAATTAAAGCAGCATATCAACCACCGAAGGTTAACATACTGCTTTACTCTTTATTTTTTCTATTACTACACGGTATTGTGATAACCCATGCTTTGTTGTATCGGCTACTTCCTTGAGTTTATATAAACTATTACGGCGCTTACTACATCAACGCAGAAAACAAACTGCAATATTGAATTAATCACCGCAAAGCCCTGCGAACACTTATGCTCTTTATAAAGTCTGATATTTGCCGATAACCCAACCAGACCTGTGATAAATATTGTGACGGCATCGTATATCATAAAGAAAATCGAAAAAGCAAAAGTAAAAATTGTTATAAAAAACAATAAGCCGAGTATAAAAATCACCAGATATGAGGGTATGTGAATAAGCTTGATAAGCATATTGAAAAATGCAGTCTGTCTTGCGTCCCATTCCTTTGTAAAACAAAGAGGCATATATATCAGAGTGCAGATCAGCGAAATAGCGGTAAACGCCAAAAGTATCAGCAAAAGCCAAAGCCCATTATTGTCTAAAAAAGCTTCTATGATATATTGATTGATAAAAACGCTGTAAAGTGCGAACAGCAGAATGTACGGCATGAGCAGTACAGGTATAAGTAAAAGAAAGCGTTTCATATTCTCCCCCGTATTCGGTATTTATTGCTGTAATAATTATAATACACGAAACCGAATAAAGCAAGCAGAAAAACGCTGCCTTCCCTGACTATAATGCTTTTTTTATCTTGCTGAGTGCGCCTTTTTCAAGCCTTGACACCTGCGCCTGACTGATGCCTATTTCCTGAGCTACTTCTACCTGCGTTTTTCCTCTGAAAAAGCGAAGCTTGAGAATGTTCTTTTCTCTGTCATCAAGTCCTATAATAGCCTCCTTAAGTGCGATCTCGTCGAGCCAGTTTCTGTCATCGTTGTTATCCCCTATCTGATCCATCATATAGATGGTATCTCCCGATTCGGAAAACACAGGCTCATAAAGTGATATAGGGTCGCTCACCGCCTCAAGCGCAATTACAATATCTTCACGCTTTGCGTCTATTTCCTTTGCTATCTGCTCAATTGTAGGCTCTTTAGAGTTTTCGTTAGTGAGCTTTTCTCTCGCCTGCATAGCTTTATATGCCAAGTCTCTCATAGAGCGGCTAACACGGATCGAGCCTGAATCACGTAAATAGCGGCGCAATTCGCCGGTAATCATTGGTACAGCATAAGTGCTAAATTTTACCTGAAAATCACTACAAAAATTATCAATTGCTTTCATAAGTCCGATACAACCGACCTGGAATAAATCATCAGGATTCTCTCCCCTGCCCGAAAAACGTTGTATCACACTCAATACAAGACGCAGGTTGCCGTTTATAAGCTTTTCCCTGGCGGTAGGATCTCCGTCATGCATTTTCTGCAAAAGCTCGGTTTTTTCGGATTCTTTAAGAACCTTCAATTTTGAAGTGTTTACACCGCTTATTTCAACCTTGTTATAATACAAAAAAACACCGCCCATACTTTTATTTTCCAATAAAAGTATGGGCGAATAACGTTATTTATATTCTGTCATTTTTTGGAGAACAATGAGGTTTTAAGCTGTAACATAAATATCTTCTTCGGCTTCGGGAGTAATGCTGTGCTTAACTCTGTCCTGAACCTCAGCCTTTTTCGCATTATTGAATCTGTCGAGAGTACCTACAAGATAGCCGGTGATACGGCGTATACGGTCAAACGGAATCTCTCCGAAATGGTATGTCAGATCGGCATATTCTCCGTCAAGATTAATATCAAGCTCTGTTACGAGCTTACCCGGATTAGCCTCTATCGCATACTGAACATAAGCATCTATCTCTTTTTGATCAAGAGTGCCGTTTTTAACATTTACCTTTACCATAATAATCTTCCTTTCAAATCTACTCTATATAAAAGCAGTAAGTACATTTTGTTGTTGTTTCTAATTTTACCACAATATATAGTGCTTGTCAATAGGAAATGCACAATTTTTTTAAAAAATAAAACTAAAGCTCAAAACATTGCCGAAAGTGCCGCAGCACAAAGTTTTTGCAAAAAGTTCTTGACAACATATTTAAAATGTGATAAAATGTTAAAGTCGTGGAAAGATGGCTGAGCTGGTCTAAGGCGCACGATTGGAAATCGTGTAACGGCTAATACCCGTTCGAGGGTTCGAATCCCTCTCTTTCCGCCACACGACGCTGAGTATTCAGCGTCGTTTTTATATACGGGTATGGTGGAATTGGCAGACACGCCAGATTTAGGTTCTGGTGCGAAAGCGTGCAGGTTCGAGTCCTGTTACCCGTACCATAAAAGGGCTACAAAATAGATGTAGCCCGTGAAAACCCCGATTTTATCGGGGTTTTCACCGTTTATACGGCAAAATTTCAGCGAACCGTTTTGACAGATATAAAAATGATGTTTTCCCTTTGTTGGATGTCTTGAACTATCACACAACCGAATATCCGATACGCAGGCAGATAGAAATCAAAAATCTATCTGCCTTTTTTATTACCCCGAAAAGGAGA
>CAVJKI010000124.1:4308-6524 GCA_963649995.1 Sodaliphilus sp. | reverse complement strand
CCGAGCATTTCGGTAGAAAGCGGTATTTCAAGCGGTTTTCCCGTAAAACTGATTTTTGTGTTGGTAAGTGAGATACCGTTAGTACCCTCAAATACCTGTAAAACTACTTTATCGCCCTGCATCTCAACGACACGTCCTAAACGCTTTGTACCGTCCTCAAGCTTGATTTCTGCGATTTCATCGTAAGAAACACCCTTTGCACCCTCAAGGCAGACAAGCGGTCCGTTTATTTCACTCAGTCCTGCATATTGAATCATAAAATAATCTCCGATCGGGTTAAATCATCGGCAAACTTGCTGTTTATCATATCGTAATACTCATCAAACATTTCAAGCTTGTCATTAGGTATATCATACTTCATCTTTATAAGCTTATCGAAAAAGCCGTAAGAGATAATCTCCGATATAGGCTTACCGCCGTTAATGGCAGCAAGCGATTTATGATAAAGAAGTAAAATTGCTTTCATCATCAGCTTCTGCTTTTCAAGCGGAACGAATGTATCATCCTTATGGAAAGCGTTCTGCTGTAAGAAGCCTACTCTTATAACACGTGCTATTTCGATGATAAGCTTCTGGTCATCGGGGAGAACGTCCGCACCGATGAGCTTTACGATCTCCATGAGGTTGTTTTCCTCAACGAGCAAGGTCGATATTTCCTGTCTGTAACGGCAGAACTCCTCGCCGACGTGTTCGTTGTAATACTCGGCAAGATCATCACTGTATTCGGAATAACTCATATTCCAGTTGATAGCGGGATAATGTCTTGCATAAGCAAGGTTTTTATCAAGTGCCCAGAAGCAACGTACAAATCGCTTTGTATTCTGTGTTACAGGCTCTGAGAAGTCCGAGCCTTGCGGAGATACTGCACCGATAATAGTAACACTGCCCTCTTTGCCGTTCAGGGTTTCTACATAACCTGCACGTTCGTAGAATTCCGACAATCTTGACGGCAGATATGCGGGGAAGCCTTCCTCAGCAGGCATTTCTTCAAGTCGTCCCGAAATCTCACGCAGTGCCTCTGCCCAACGTGATGTTGAGTCAGCCATAATAGCTATATGATAGCCCATATCACGGTAATACTCGGCAAGCGTGATACCTGTATAGATAGACGCTTCACGGGCGGCAACAGGCATATTTGAGGTATTTGCTATAAGCACTGTTCTGTCTGTCAGGGGGCGTCCCGATTTCGGGTCGATAAGCTCTGAAAACTCCTCAAGTACCTGAGTCATCTCGTTGCCACGCTCACCGCAACCGATATATACGATAATATCAGCATCGCACCACTTTGCAAGCTGGTGCTGTGTCATAGTCTTACCTGTACCGAAGCCTCCGGGTATAGCGGCTGTACCGCCCTTAGCAAGCGGTAAGATAGTATCTACTATACGCTGACCCGTTATAAGCGGCTTTGATATAGGAAGACGTTTATTAATAGGTCTCGGCGTTCTTATAGGCCATTTCTGTACAAGTGTAAGCTCACTTACTGTTTCATCGTCAATTCTGAGCTTCAAAATTACATCATTTACCTTGTATCTGCCGTCTGAGGCAACATACTCAACAGTACCCTCAGTATACGGCGGAATCATACATCTGTGTGTAATGAGCGGCGTTTCGGGACACTCTGCGTATATATCGCCACCATGAAGTACATCACCGACTTTAACAGTCATTGTAACGTCAAATTCACGTTCTTCATCAAGTGCGGCAATTGCACTTCCCTCTGTGACATATACTCCGCTGAGAGCTGTCATAGCCTTAAGCGGACGCTGTATACCGTCATAAATATTGGATATGATACCCGGACCGAGCGTTGCGCTCATGGGTGTTCCTGTAGGCTCTACGGGATCGCCCGGCATAAGACCTGCCGTACCCTCGTAAACCTGTATGGTGGTCATTTCATCGGTAACGCCGATAACCTCGCCGATAAGCTTGCTCTTACCGACCATTACCATCTCACGCATTGAGAACGACTTCGTATCCTTGACCTTTACAACGGGTCCGTTAATCGCATAAATTGAGTTCATCGCAATACCTCCCCGTTAAAGTGACAGTTCGCCGTGACCCGAAACAAAAGCCTTCCGCTCCTGCTCCAACGCAAGGTCAAGCGTATAATCAATATACACATTTTCCGACGGATAGTAAACCGAAATTCCGCCAAGCTCAATATTGCGGTCAACGGCAACGCCTATTCCGTATTTTTCGGCAATGCCGCCTGCAAGC
>CAVJKI010000124.1:0-4298 GCA_963649995.1 Sodaliphilus sp. | reverse complement strand
AATCCAATCTGTGGTCTGTATGGAAGAAGGTCATATCATTCTTACCGACATTGATTATGCAATCCTTGCTGAAAGGCTGCTCTTTATTTGCTTTTTCAGCAAGTGCGTTCATATATTCACCGTACTCTTTATTCTTTGTGAAATCTTCAAGTCTGGTTTTAATATCTTCAAATAAGCTGTCAACAAGCTCACGCCTGTGCGCAAGCACAGATTTATGTGCGGCAAAGTCGCTCTTTGACACTTCCTTTGCATACAGAGTATGTGTTTTCTGTCTGTCAAGCGCAACCTCGGTTTCTTCACTGCGCCTGTACTGTTCCCTTGCCTGTTCTGTAAGCTCGTCAGCCTGCTGCTGTGCCTTGCTGATTATTTCTTCTGCCTTTTGTCTGGCATCGGAAAGAATTGAATTGCCCAGCTTTTCTATTCTGTCCTGAACTTCCGGCATACAGCTACTCCCTTCTGATTATAATTTAAGTCCTATTGCATCACGCACATAGCCGTCAATTGACTTGCTGATGTCAGATGTACCGTGACGATCGGGTATTTCCACTATCAGCGGCTTTGTGCTGTTCAGCTTCATATCATACACTGTCTGTTTACACATATTAATGAGTTTTTCAGTCATCAGCACAACGCCGATTTCCTTATCGGCTTTTGCTTTTTCCAACGCCTCGTTTACTTCTTCGGGACGGCTTACGACTATTCCCTCGATGCCTGCAAGGCGCATACCCATCTGTGTATCAGTGTTGTCACTGATAAGAAAAAATTTCATTGTTCATACCTTCCGGCTATTACGAATAAAGTATAAGTATGGAAATAAGCAGACCGTAGATAGCAACACCTTCGCCGAGTGCAACGAAGATAAGAGCCTTTGTAAAGTTCTTATCGTTTTCTGCCGTAGCTCCGATAGCGGCAGGGGCAGCACCGCCTACTGCGATACCTGTACCAATCGTTGCAAGACCTGTTGCAAGTGCGGCACCGAGGTATTTAAGTCCGTCGCCTACGCTGAGAGCTGTCTGTGCGGCTTCTGCCGCACCCTCAGCCGATGCAAATGCGAACAACGGTACGAATACGCTCATCATGATCATAACACCGATGAACGAGCCTGCGTTGATAAGAATTGCTTTTCTTGTCTTTAAGGGCTTACCCTCTTTTCTTCTTTTCAGCATTACAAAGAACGGCAACATAATCAGTGCCAGTGCAAATAAAGGCAGTATAAAAAGTAACATTTTCAGTTCCTCCCGAATTTAATTCAAATTAGCCTTAAGCGGCTCAAAGCTTTTACCGTCGCTTACATAGAAACGACCGAATATCTCATAGAATTCAAGTCTTAAGACCTGAATACCTACAAGAAAGCCTTCCATACCTATTACGAAAGCATTTCCGAGTATCTGTACGATAATCGTACCCACTCCGCCGTCACCGGCTAAAACGCCGACAACCAGCATCATACCTGCGTGGCTCAATATAAATCCGCCGACACGAAGGAATGACATCGTGTTCGTAAGATAGGAAAGGCAGGTTTCAAATAATTCAATGATACCCTCAATAATGAAGTTTCCGACAGATTTCTTTTCTTTTGGCTTGTCGGAATCTGACTGCACTGTTTTACCGTGCGAAGTAAGCTCGGCAGGCATCTTCATTCTCTCAAAATACAGTCCTGCGAAGATATCATCTACCATTGTCCTGTGCTGTTTTGATACGAAATAAACGCCGTATACGTTATCATCGTTTTCGGTAAGCGGAATAAATACAAATTCCTTATCCGTGAAGTAGCTGAGCTTCTCATAGCTTTCACGGGGCAGCTTACCGTAAACGGCACGGACAAATTTAAGATCGTCAAGCTTTTCAAGGTCTTCCCTTGTTTTTCTGAGCATCTCTTCGTTGAGAGTATCGGAAGCCATTATTGCCGCATCTGCGACTGTCTTATGCTTGAGATTTAATACATTGTGCTTTATCGAATTTGCAACAAGATGTGCTAGAGGCTCCTTGAACATCATTACTGCAAGCGGAAGAATGATCAATAACAGTATATACGGAAGTGTGAACATCTCAATGCCGAAGCCGAGCTGAAGTCCTGCCGCCGCTACGACTGCTATATAGAATATCATACCGGTTATGCCGTTTGCTCCGAACAGTGCGGAGGAATAATCCTTGCGCCTGAACGATAGGACAATGTTCATCGTCATTGAAATCACTATCAGTATGACGCCGATCGCAAGTGCCGCTATCAGAAGATAGGTCGATATCTGGAATATACTGTTCGGCTTTCCGAGTACCGAGTACAGCGGCTCAATATGGAAGAACGGGGTTATTATCTCCTCGTTTCCGAAAACCGAACCGTACAGACAGCCGAATATCGCCGAGCTGATACCAATACGCTCCATAATAGGACCGAGCTTTACGTTCTTCCACTTTGTAAGGATAAAGCCGAACAGTGAAATTACAAGTCCCTGTCCGAGATCGCCGAACATTATGCCGAATATCAGCATATAAGTGATTGCAACATAAGGTGTGGGATCAATGCCCGTATACGACGGCAGTCCGTACATATTAACGAACATCTCAAACGGTCTGAAAAGCCAGTTGTTTCTGAGCTTTGTCGGCGGTTTCATTCGCTCGTCAACGAAATATTTCTTTTCTTCGATAACGATATCGGATACTGTCGACAGATGTTCTTTGAACTTTGCAACCTCTCTTGTCGGAACAAAGCCCGCCATGTAAAACTTGTTATTGATAACGGATACCTGACTTCTCAGCTCATAGCTGTTATTCAGGAACGTAAGCTTACTGCGTACCTTCTCAAACTGCTTTTCTTCAGCCTGTTTTACATCGTTAAGTTTTGTTTTAACGTCTTTCAGCTTTACGTCAAACTCTTTTATCTGTCTGTTGATCTCTGCCGTTGCGGTCTCACCGTCGCCGTGTAGGAAATTCGGAAGACGTATACGTTCAAAATAAAGACTTTTGAATATATCGTCTATCTGTACGCTTTCTTCTACTGGTGCGAAATAAAGTCCCCAGACATAACCGTCTTTTTCTTCAAGAGGCTCGAATACAAAGCCTTTCTCGCTGTAAAACTCAAGCTTTGTGTAGCTTTCGGACGGCAATTTACCGAAACGTATCTTGACATGCTTACAATTGAACAAGTCCTTGAAATCAACATTTACGTTTGACAGATTGCCGACCTGTCTTGATACCTGACGGTATTCGTCTATTGATTTTTCAAGCTCGTTCTTCTGTTCAATGAGAGGCATCACACGCTGTTCAAGCTCTGTGAAGTACATATCAAAGTCGTGGATCGCTTCCATCTGTACATCGTCATAAGGAACGGTTTTTTCTTTTATTCCGAGTCCCGATGACAGTATATCCGCTCGTTTCATAAGACCGCCGTAGATATCCTTATCCTTTAGCGTCTTGAAGTGGGCGGAACCGTAAGTCATTGTGTAAAACGACGGCTCGATGTGAAAGCACTTTGTTTCACAACATCGCACAAGCGTTTTATTGACTTTTTTGAGAGGTCCGCTGACCGATATAAGTGACATCTTCTCAACTGCCATTATATCATTCCTTTCGCTGTATATTTGCTCTATAATATCAGCATTTTTTCTATCTGTGACGGTTCAAGCGAATATCTTACGCCTTCTATCACAGTTGTTAAATTTCTGTTTTCTATCTGCAAAAGCTCAGTCAATGAATATATGACCGTGCTGTCGCACTGCGACAATGCAAGCTTACCGTCGTAATAACGTTTGTTTGACGTGTATACTGCGGTTTCGATATCTGCCGCCTGCTCTTCCGTAATATCCTTGAAATAAGGAAGCTTAAGCAGAAGCGGAAGTATCGGCTCGTTTTCAGCCTTTGTCAGTATCTGCTCCATCGTCTTTTTATCAAACCTGTCATAAAAAGGCAAGGTATGCGCCATTACCTCCTCGGTTGACATTTTAAAAAGACCTTTAAGCCTGTAGCATATCTTGATATTGTACATATCGCAACGTCTGCGTATACACTTTTCGACTTCCGAGCGTTCACCGCCCGACATATCCTTTTTGATATACGCAAAAAGCGTTGTATAAAGATATTTGGTAAGCTCATGATCAATTGATACAATAGGAGGGAAATCCTTTGCCCCCTCCGATAACGGTGACAGCACATCATAGTACTGTGTATCTTTGAGCACTTCCAGAAATTCACCGTAAGTTCTTGCTTTTGAAAGTGCAAGTATATCAAATGAACATAGCTCGGTAAGATAACCCGGAAAACCCGGTATAAACAAATCATAAACGCCTGCGCCGATATACATC
>CAVJKI010000123.1:0-6528 GCA_963649995.1 Sodaliphilus sp. | reverse complement strand
CTCGAATACATGGGGTCTTATCCCCGGCACAAACAGAAGATTTGCCGACGGCGTGCGCTGGACGAGCATTTTAAAAAACGACCTTGAACAAAGCGGTTATGAGATAATCGAAGAGGGGCTTTGCGGAAGAACAACGATCTTTGAAGACCCCGACAGAATAGGCAGAGCAGGCGACAAGCTGCTCCCCGTATTTCTTGAAAGTCATGCTCCGCTCGACATGGTTGTTATAATGCTCGGTACGAACGACTGCAAGCCCGTTTACAATGCGGACGCAGAAACGATAGCGCACGGTGCGGAGCGTCTTATCGAGCAGGTAAGAAAGTATGCAGGCAACTGCCGTATCCTCCTCATTTCACCTATCGAACTCGGCGACGACGTATGGCAGGACAGATACGATCCGCAGTTTGACGCAGATTCACCCGCCATTTCCCGTGGTCTTAAATCCTCTTTTGCAAAGGTTGCCAGAAAGCACGGCACAGAGCTTCTTGCCGCTTCCGACCATGCAAAGCCCAGCAGGATAGACTGCGAACACCTTGACGAAAACGGACACAATGCGCTTGCCCGTGCAGTCGAGGACAAGATACTCAGTATTTACGGAAGGGCGGCTTCATAAACCAAATGACTAAAAAGCAACTTATCAGACACTCTTTCATCAAGAGCCTGCCTGTACTGTGCAGTTATCTGTTCTTAGGTATGGCATACGGCATGATGATGGCAGAGGCAGGGTACCAGTGGTACTACTCATTGTTCTCCTGTCTGTTCCTGTATTCGGGAACGTGCCAGTTCTTACTCATAACATTTTTCAGCAGCGGAGCGTCACTACTTACAGTGGCGCTCACTGTTCTGCTTGTCAACAGCAGGCAGAGCTTCTACAGTCTTACATTCCTGAAAGATTTTAGTGCAATGGGAAAGCGTAAGCTGTACATGATACATTCTATGACCGATGAAACATACGCGGTAAATACAACGCTCGACTATATGCCGGAGGACAACAAGCACAGCACCATGTTCGGTGTTGCGCTTTTCAGTCATTTTTACTGGACCTTCTTCTCGGTACTCGGAAGCGTTATCGGTCAGCTTCTTCCATTTCAGCTCGAGGGCGTTGACTTCTGTATGACGGCGCTGTTCGTTATTATCTTCATAGACAAATGGGAACAGGCTGACAGGCACTCCCCTGCACTTATCGGTCTTGGCGTGGGCGTGCTGTGCCTGCTGATATTCGGTCAGAACAGCTTTATGCTCCCTGCCCTGCTCTTATCAACCGCACTTTTACTGCTGATAACAAATACGAATTTCGGCAAAAAGAAAAGCAAGAATGATAAGGACGCAGAGAGCGAAAACGAAGAAAACAAAACCGATGACAGGAAGATAGAAGTCGTTACTTCCCCCGAGGATATTATCCATGATGAAAAGGAGGAGCAGAAGATATGACATCAACTTCAATGACTCCTTTGCAGATAATAATTGCGATAGTTATCAGTGCGGTTATCACATTCTCACTGCGTGCTTTGCCGTTTGTGATTTTTCACGGCAACAGAAAAATGCCGAAGTGGCTTGAACGCATAGAAAAGTCGCTCCCGGCTATGATAATGTCGATACTTATAATCTACTGCCTTAAGGACATCGGTGACGATATGTTCGGAGTGGGTATCCCAAGACTGCTCGCAGTACTTATCACAGGCGGAAGCTACAAGCTCTGGCACAACACTTTTGTAAGCATGGCGGCAGGTACGCTGTCATATATGGGACTGCTGTACTTATTCAGCCATGTGCTGACAGGTGCATAAGAAAGGAAATAAGCTTTGGAAATAACCGTAAGTGAGCTTGAAAAGCTCTCACCCGACAGCTATATTTTATACGATACACGCAGTGAAACCGAAAAAATGTACGGAATTATGGAGGGTGCTGTATCAATTTCGGCAGACGAGCTTTTATCCGCACCGCCTGAGGACAAGTCGAAAAAGCTTGTAGTATGCTGTGCAAGAGGTCAATTCAGCGTTGATACAGCCGAGAGATTATCCGAAATGGGCTATGATGCCTGTTCGCTTTCGGGCGGATATGCCGCATGGCTTCTGGCTCTGATGCAGAAGGAGCAGGCTGACGAGGTATCAAAGCGTGTAGAGCAAAGCCTGCAAAAGAAATTCCGCAAAAAGATATGGGCGGCATTTACAAAGGCTGTAAAGCAATATGAGCTTGTAAAGGAAAACGATCGTATCGCCGTATGTATTTCGGGCGGTAAGGATTCAATGCTGATGGCTAAGCTTTTCCAGGAGCTTCACCGCCACAGTGATTTTCCGTTTGAGGTGAAGTTCATCGTAATGGACCCGGGCTACAGCATAGCGAACAGGAACGTTATCGAGGAAAATGCACGCAAGCTGAAAATTCCGATAGAGATATTCGAGTCGGACATTTTCGATTCCGTATATAACGTTGAAAAGTCACCATGCTATCTGTGTGCCAGAATGAGGAGAGGTCACCTTTACAACTATGCAAAGAGCCTCGGCTGTAACAAAATAGCCCTCGGTCATCACTATGACGATGTAATTGAAACGATACTCATGGGTATGCTGTACGGCGCTCAGATACAGACGATGATGCCGAAGCTCCACAGCACAAACTTTGAGGGCATGGAGCTTATACGTCCGCTGTACCTTGTGCGTGAGGACGATATAAAGGCATGGAGAGACTATAACGGTCTGCATTTTATCCAGTGCGCCTGCAAGTTCACCGACACCTGTACTACCTGCAACAACGAGGAAACTCGTTCAAAGCGTGTGGAGATAAAGCAGCTTATCGCAAAGCTGAAAGAAACAAATCCCGAGGTTGAAAAGCACATATTCAAGAGCGTTGAGAACGTAAACATTGATACGGTCATAGCGTGGAAAAAGGGCGGCGAAAAGCATCACTTCCTTGACAGCTATGATGACCAAGTATGACATTTGCATTTTCCGTGCAGATAAGGTAAAATATAATATGCAAGCTATGCCGTCACGGTTATAAATTGTGACGGCATTAAATTTAAAGGCAAGGGGGCGGATAAACTGAAAAATCACAGACACAGGCTGAAAGAATTTATCCGCCTGTTTATGCAAAGCAAGCGTTTCCGCATAGTTGTCTACACCGCAGGCTCGCTTATGCTGAATGTAGCCTATGCCGTGTATAACGGAGTTCTCGGGCTGTTCTACGGCTCGGTGTGGTTTATGATACTGTGCGTATATTACGCACTGCTCGCCGTCATGAGGTACATGACCGTATCGTATGAGAAAAAGCAGGACAAGGGCTTACAGGTCGTGTCCGAAGTATATGTAATGCGTTTTACGGGTATGATGTTCATTTTCATGAGCGTTGTGCTTATGCTTATCGAGCTGTACAGCATGATACACAACACAGCCCGTCAGTATGCAAAGCCGGTAATCGCCAGTATCGCATTATATACGTTGATAAAGCTCGTCCGTGCTATCATCAATCTTGTAAAGGTGCAAAAGCACCGCTCACCGCTTCTGAGCGCCATAAGAAATATTTCTCTCGCCGACGCAGGCGTATCTGCGGTAACGCTTATCCGCTCGCTGTCGGTGTATATAACGTGGCTTACGGAAAACCGTAAGCTGGTTGTCATCACCTTTTCGGGAGTGGTGGTATATCTCACAACGCTTGTAATGGGAGTTGCAATGCTTCTGCGCCATACCGATGAAAAGCAGAGCGTACCCGTAATGACCGACAGCAACGAAAACGAATCAAAAATCAATGCCGTAAAGGAAAAGCTGACCGAAAACTTTGTACGGATAAGCGACAACATGGTCGATAAATACGATGAGCTTTCCGACAAGGCAAACGAAAGAAACGAAATCATAAAAGAACATATAGATGAGCGCAGACGGACTGTTGAGGAAAAGCGGAAAAATAACGATAATAAATACTGATTTCTTTGTAAAATGTGAATTTATTTGATTTCGGATATTGATTTTTTATTTCAGATGTGCTAAAATATCAATAGATTTTTTAACTAAAGAAGGGAGAAATTCTTAATGTTTATCTCAGAAGATGTAAAATATGTCGGCGTGAACGACAGCACGATCGACCTGTTCGAGGGTCAGTACAAGGTGCCGAACGGCATTTCGTACAACTCTTATGTTATCCTTGACGAAAAGACGGCGGTAATGGATACCGTTGATATAAACTTCTCGGCTATATGGCTCGAAAAAATCAAGGCGGTACTCGGCGGCAGAAAGCCCGATTATCTTGTAGTTCTGCACATGGAGCCTGACCATTCGGCAAGCATTGCGGAGTTTTTAAAGCTTTACCCCGATACAACGGTAGTCGGAAACGCTAAGACCTTTGTAATGATAAAGGGCTTTTTCCCTGAGCTTACCCTTACAAATACGCTCACGGTAAAAGAGGGCGATACTCTTTCGCTCGGCAGTCACACGCTGACATTCGTATTTGCTCCTATGGTACACTGGCCTGAGGTTATGGTAACATACGATTCAAAGGACAAGATACTGTTTGCCGCTGACGGCTTCGGCAAGTTCGGTATACTCGACACGGACGAGCCGTGGGCAGACGAGGCACGCAGATATTATATAGGCATTGTCGGAAAGTACGGCGCACAGGTGCAGGCGCTTCTTAAGAAAGCCGCAACGCTTGATATTGAGAAGATCTGCGCTTTACACGGTCCTGTGCTGAGTGAAAACCTCGGATATTATCTTGACTTATATAACAAGTGGTCGTCCTACACTCCCGAAAAGGACGGCGTAATGATAGCCTACGCATCTATCTACGGCAACACAAAGAAGGCCGCAGAGCTTTTATATGATAAGCTGAAAGCAAAGGGCGTTGATGTAATGATCACCGACCTTGCAAGATGTGATATGTCAAAGGCGATTTCGGATGCTTTCGCATACAGCAAGCTTGTACTTGCAACACCTACCTACAACGCAGATGTATTCCCGTTCATGAGAACGTTCATCGAAGGACTTACCGAAAGAAACTATCAGAAAAGAACGGTAGCCTTCATTGAAAACGGCGCATGGGCGCCTATGGCGGCTAAGGTAATGACAGGAATGTTTGAAAAGTCAAAGGAGATAAATATCCTTGACAAGACGGTTAAAATCACCTGCGCTCTGAATGACGCAAGTATGGCTCAGGTTGATGAGCTGGCGGAAGCGCTGACAAAGTAAATCGAATATAGAAACGCTCCCGGCTGATATGGTCGGGAGTTTTGATTGTAGCTTTAGCAAAAATGGCAACTCTTTTCGAGCTGCCATTTTGGAATATTTTCTTTCGATATAATTCTAGACAAGCGGAGGACGCCTATACAACCCTATTATGAAGCTCCGCACCCACTATCTTGACCTAGCGGAATGCTTCTCAGCTAAACAGGTCTATCCTGTAGCCTGTTACCTTTCGGTACTTATATTGTATCCGATAAATCCAAATCTGTCAATACTTAAAATATGCTTAAGCTCGTGTATTCCGTCCGCAAGCTCGCCTTCTCCGTCCTTTGCGTCCTTAGCGCCGTCTGCAAGCTCTTTTGCTCCGCTTACCGCATCGTTTGCACCTGTAGATAACTGCTCTGCTCCGCGGACTGCACTGTTTACACCCGATACGAGTTCAGAGGAGCCGCTCTTTGCGCTTTTAAGTCCCGAGGCAAGGCTGTCCGCACAGCTTACAAGAGCGTTCATTGTGGGAGGGATAAGTCCTGCGGAATCTGCTCCGATTATCGCACCGTTAAGAGATGAAGCACCGCTTGACAGCTCGCCCAGACCCTTATCAAGAGCCGCTGCACCGTCATATATTGCGGTCATTCCGCTGTGGAGCTGTACTGTGCCGTCGGATAAGGTTTTAAGTCCGTCATACAGCTTATCTGCACCGTCGGATAAATCGCCCATACCGTGGGATATTCGCCGCTCACAAGCTCAACAAGGTCGATATCCTTACGGTTCTTCATCACTCTGACGGTTGAGCCGTCCTCTGCCTTTATATCAAGGCTGTACATACGTTCAAGGGTAACGCCCTTGTCGGTAATATCCTTTTCCTGCTCATCTGTCAGGGGTAGGAATGTTGTGAACTGTCCGTCCTCAACGTGGTTTTCGGCACTATGCTCGTCTGTTCTGGTAATAACCGTATCCGAGCTTGCCACTATAGCCGTTACAAGATACATACTAAGTGTGATCAGCAACAGCAGTGCGATGTACTTCGGAAGATTTGACTTAAACTCCCTCGGTATTCTTTTTGAAAGTACCATGTTCATATTACAGATCCTCCAGCTCGGCGGCGGGTATCAGCGTTTCATTGTAATAATCCTTTTTGATAAGTCCGTCCTTTAAGATTATTACCTTGTGCACCATATTCTTTATTGCGTTGTTATGCGTAACTATCAGCATTGTTGTGCCGTATTTCTTATTTACCTGTTCAAGAAGTACAAGTATATCCCTTGAAGTTTTTGAGTCAAGCGCACCTGTAGGCTCGTCGCACAGCAGAAGCTTCGGGTTCTTTATCAGCGCTCTTGCTATTGCGCATCTCTGTTGC
>CAVJKI010000122.1:387-6553 GCA_963649995.1 Sodaliphilus sp. | reverse complement strand
ATGTACGGGTGAGTTTCGCTCGTAAAGCCCTCAGTCAGCTGATTGAAGCTTCCGTTATCGGTGTCAACAAGAGCAATATGATTTTCATAATGCCCGTTTCCTGCACTGACAACGCATTTTCCGTCATAGCAGTCGATGTCATTTACTATTTCCTCACGGTTTGCAAAGATATAGCTTTCGCCTTCGGAAGCTTTAAAATACATACCGCTGACATTATCGGCAAAAGTAGAATATATCAGCTTATCGCCGCACGCACCTATGCCTCTGAGCATACCGAGTGCTTCCTCGTCGCCGTATTCCTTAGGCTCAACACCCATGAACTTAGCGCCCTTGCCTGTGGTTTTCCACTCGTCACGGGCTTTCATTCTGCGCACTGCGTCACGGTAGCTTTCCACACGTTCACACGGAACACGCTGTTCCTTTCCGTTTTCAATGAGGTAAAGCTCGCCTTCGGATAAACAGTATATTTTCATATTATTTCCCCTCTGTTTTATTTCTGACCGTAGTAGGCGTTGGCACCGTGCTTTCTGAGGTAATGCTTGTCCAGAAGCTCCTGCTGCATAGGCTCAATGTTCTTGTCAAGCAATAGATTGAACATAGCTATTTTGGCAACATTTTCCAGTATGACAGCATTGTGTACGGCTTCAACAGCGTCCTTACCCCATGCAAAAGGCCCGTGTGAGTGAACATTAACGGCAGGCACGGCATCAGGGTCTATACCGCGTTTTTTGAACGTATCAATAATGATCGTTCCTGTTTCCTTTTCGTATTCGCCGCCGATAGCTTCGGGTGTCATCTTGTAGGTGCAGGGAATAGCACCGTAGAAATAGTCGCCGTGCGTTGTACCCAGTGCAGGAATATCCAGTCCGCTCTGAGCAAATGTCGTACTCCACTGAGAGTGTGTGTGAACTATACCGCCTATGTTCGGAAAGGCCTTGTAAAGCTCAAGATGTGTAGGTGTGTCGCTTGAAGGTCTTAAGTCGCCCTCAATCTGTTCTCCGTCAAGGGTCAGTACAACAAGGTCATCAACCGTCATATTGTCATATTCTACTCCCGAGGGCTTTATTACTACAAGACCTCTTTCACGGTCAATACCCGATACATTACCCCATGTGAATGTAACAAGTCCGTATTTCGGAAGTAAGAGATTTGCTTCCAGTACCTGCTTTTTAAGTTTCTTTAACATATTTCTTGCCTTTCTTTACTTGCATTTTTTGATGAATCTGCCGTCCATTTTCTTTGTAAAATAATTTCTTGCATTCAGTATTTCCTGCGGTGTCAGCTGATTTTTCGGCAGGCAGAATGCAAGGTCATACCTGAAATAAATAATGAAGCATTTTTCAATTTCATATATCTTGAAGATGGTATTCCACTGAGCGTTAATATCGGTAGCTGTTCTTCCGCCGAATACCCTTACAGACGTTGTGTCATAGCTGAAGGTACGTTTTGTGTTAAGCACCACCTTACCGTACTTTATGCCGTCCTTTGCTTTTTTTGACACAAGCAATATATTGACGATAATCACAGCGGCGCATAAAACACTTACCGCTCCCGAAATATACAGAGGAATGATCCCTGCTAAGCCTATAATCAGCGATATTACTGCCAGCACGGCCATTGAGATACACAGAATGTTATTTGTTTTTTTCAGAGTGTATTCCGTAAAGCTTACCAATGTGCGGTAGTCCTCCGCAGTAGTAGTTATTTCCTTTGAAAACATTAGTTATTCTTCTTTCTTTGTTTCATTTGTATTTGCTTTTTCTGTTCTTACAAAGCTGTCGTTTTGTCTTTTCGGTGCGGGCGGATCATCGCTTTCCGATTTTGTCACAGGTGTTTTTTCTTCATCAAGGACTTTGTATATCTCGCCCTTTTTCTGAACGAACAGCAATTCGTCCTCGCCCGTGACTACATCGACCTTTTCTCCTGCCTCTATATCGGTATGGTACACGGATATAGCGTCAAACCGATAGCTCATACCCTCACATTTCACTTTTACCTTGCCGTAGCCGTTGCCGCTTATATTTTCAAGTGCCGTAGCTTCATATCCCGTAAGCTCATCAGGCTTCGGGGCTTTGCCGTTTATGAATCGCTTTGCGGCAGGAGAAAGAAAATGAGTACCGATGAAATTGACAATGAAAGCCATTACAATGTCAACGGGTACAATAAAATACCACGGCAAGGAAAGCGGTAAAAGCATAAGTCCGAAATATCCGAACATGGCGAGAAATACCGTGTATTCGTATATTCCCTGAGGGATAAACTGTTCTATCGGTATAGTCTTTCCCTTGGGCAGCTTGAAGCCCATGTTGATTTTAAGTCTGAAAAATATCAGCATTACAAGCAGTCCGCATATCCCTACAGTACCTAGTACCGTACAGACTATAAACAATACACGCATATTTACTCTTTGCTTTCGGATTTCGGCAGAACTGTAAGGCGAACCTTGACTATTCTGCGCTCGCTGACTTTAAGAACGGTTATTCTGAAATCATCGGTAGTAACGCTTTCGCTTGTTTCGGGAATTTTACCGAACAGCTCAAGCACCCAACCGCCGACAGTCTTTGCGTTACCCTCTATTTTGGGATTATCACCCGTGCGGTTATGCCAGTAACGTTTAAAAGCGGTGAGCGATACATCGCCGTTTACATTGAATTCATTTTCGGATACAAAAGTAACGGGTGCGACTATTTCATCGTTTTCGTCCCATATTTCGCCGACAAGCTGTTCAAGTATATCTTCAAGCGTTACAATGCCGAGCGTGCCACCGTACTGGTCGAGAACGACCGCCATGTGTACCTTGTCCTTCTGCATCTGCTTCATTATGTCGCTTATCTTCATGAGATGAGGAACATAATGTATCTCCTGCATTATATCACGCAGTAAGAACGTTTCGTCGTCTTTTTTGGTAATATATCTTTTGAAGAAATCCTTCTGACTTATAAAACCTACAATATGGTCAATTGAGCCTTCATAAACGGGAAGTCTTGAGTATTCCTCGTTTATGAAAGTGTTCTTGACAGTTTCAATATCCTCGTTTATGTCTACTGCAATAACATCCACACGGTGTGTAATTATTTCGTCTACTACCGTTTCGTCAAATTCCAGAGCGGATTTAACAAGGTCACGTTCCTGTTCTTCAAGTACGCCCTCGTCCTCTATCTCGTCAATTATCGCCATCAGCTCCTGCTCGGTAACTGTAACCTCTTTCTTGTTTCCGAACAGCTTGTTTGCCAGCTTTTTAAGCAGTATAAAGAATGCCGACAGGGGTGTGAATATGAATGTAAGGAATGTAATAATTCCGCTTGTGGCAATTGTCAGACCTTCCGCATGATCCTTGGCAAGGCTCTTTGGCATTACTTCACCGAATGTAAGTATAACAAGCGTCAGAACAACAGTTGAAACAAGTGCGGCATTGTCAGCACCCACTATTGCTGTCGCAAGTATAGTACCCAGTGAAGATGCAGTAATATTTACGATATTATTTCCAATGAGTATCGTGGTGATTACCTTGTCATACTTGTCAAGCAGCTTAAGCGCCATTTTAGCACCCTTTGAGCCGTTTTCCGCCATACTTTTCAGCCTTATGCGGTTTGCACCTGTAAGAGCTGTTTCGCTTGCAGAAAAGAATGCCGAACAGGCGATCATTACTATAATTATTATAAGCAGTTGTATTTCCATACGTTCAGATATACCTCTTTTTCTTTTAAATGTAGGCGGTACAGTATGCGCTGTAAACCTACCGTAAAATATATACATATTAATCTTACCATATCCGTGCCTTACGGTCAATATTTTTATCCGAAATTTTACTTTTTCGCTCAAATATAAACACTATTTTATTTAACTCTTGAATTTTATTTGGTGATTTGTTATAATTAACTTAAACGGATTAAATTCCGAAAGGCGAAAAACTAAATTAAGCTAAAAATGAAAGGATAATATCAATGAAGAAAATACTTGCGGCAATTCTCGCCGTATCAATGATACTGTCTATGGCGGCTTGCAGCGGTGACAATACATCGGGAAATGCAGACAGCGGCAGTACATCGGATAACAGCAATACAGAGCAGAAGCTTCGTTCAAACCCTATTGCTGTTGACGCTGACGGCAATATAGATATGGACGTTGCGTTAAAATACGAAACAGATGTTGACGCACTTATCAAAAAGCTTGAAGCCAAAACTCCCGACGGCTCAAAACCCGTATCTGAGAATACCAATGAAGAAACGCTGGAGCTTTTCAACTACCTTAAAAGCGTTTACGGTAAGCAGATGCTTGCAGGACAGCAGTATTCCGATGCAAATCAGTTTGAAAATATAATGTATTACAATACAACAGGCGATATGCCTGCTATTATGGGCTTCGACTTCCTTTATGCGCAGGGTACGGATACTCCAGATTACACACAGATAGAAGAAGCTATTAAATGGCACAACGAGCAGAACGGAATAGTTACCTTCTGCTGGCACTGGAAGGTACCTGTTGATATAGACGACGACAGCGTAAAGGGTACAGCATTCTACAGTGAGGATATACGCAATTTCAGCCTTGAAAATGCAGTAACTCCCGGCACAAAGGAATACAAGGTAATAATCAAGGACATTGATACGATAGCTCTTTATTTACAGCGTTTGGAAACAGCAGGCGTGCCTGTAATCTGGAGACCCTTACATGAAGCAAGCGGAAGCTGGTTCTGGTGGGGCGTAAAGGATAGGGACAGCTATGATGAGCAGTTATATCAGAAGCTATGGTACATATTATATGACCGTCTTGAGAATTACCACAAGCTTACAAACCTTATCTGGGTCTGGAACGGACAGGCAAAAAAAGCACAGGTTAATGCCAATACCTATGATATAGGCGGCATGGACGTTTATCCTACGTCCGTAGACCACAGCGAACAGAAGTCGTCTTACAAAACTCTTTCTAAATATACAGTCAGCAGCGATAAAATGGCCGCACTTTCGGAGGTCGGCTATATTCCCGCTCCCGAAGCTGTATTTGCAAGCGACAGTGAAGTTAAATGGCTGTATTTTGTGCCTTGGTGTAAGGAATTTGTTTGTGCTTCAAGCGGTTCGGGCGCTGTTATAACAAAGCTCGGCGGTACACCGTCTGTTAATACAGAACGTATGTCAGAGGATTTTCTGAAAAGCGTATATGCAAGCGACAAGGTAATAACACTCAGCGAGTTGCCTGATTTTAAGGGAACTACAAAGAAAATCCCCGAATTCATAAATAACTGGAAATTCAACAATCCTAATCTTGTTATTGAAAACGATAAACTGACAGCTTACGAAAAGTGATTTCACGAGGTGAAGAAATGACAACAGAGCTTTATACCAAGAATTCCAAAGCCGTGATTGCCTCAGAGGGTGCAGAGCTTAAGTCCCTTGTTATCGGCGGCAGAGAAATAATGTGGTGCGGCGATCCTGCTTTCTGGGGAAAAACTTCCCCCGTGCTTTTTCCTGCAATAGGCAATGTTAAGAATAATAAGACCGTTATCGGCGGAAAAGAAGTTTCATTGTCAAAGCATGGCTTTGCCCGCGATCATACTTTTACGATATTAAGAAAGAGCAGTAATTCGCTTATCCTTCAGTATAAGTATGCGCCGGTGAAGAACGGGTATCCTTACAATGCGTACCTTTCGTTACAGTATAACCTGTTCGATGACAGGATAGAGATAGGCTACAGCGTTTTAAATCCCAATTATGTCAGTATACCGTTCTGCATAGGCGCTCACCCTGCTATCGCCTGCAATAATCTTGATAATTGCACACTTGTATTTGAGAAACGAGAGAAGGCATCAACTCCTGTTATGGATCTTGATACCAGGCTGTTCAGGCGCAAGGACAGAACAGAGCGTCTTAATGGTGCGTCAAAGCTCCCGTTATCCTACGATATGTTTGATAACGATGTAGTATACTTCGACAGTATAAAGTCAAGAGCAGTCAAGCTTGTTGAGGGTAAAAAAACTCTTGCAAAAATAGCCTTTGAGGGCTTTGAAACGCTCGGACTGTGGACTCCGGCAGGAAAGCGTGCAGGCTTTATCTGTATAGAGCCCTGGTGCGGCAGTGACGATTATGATGATGACAGCGGAATTTTTGAAGAAAAGAAGGGTATTCAGATACTCGGCGGTCAAAAGTCCGCAAGATATAAGATGACAATA
>CAVJKI010000122.1:0-377 GCA_963649995.1 Sodaliphilus sp. | reverse complement strand
CAATAAACAATTACATCAATAAGAGAAAAAAGCAGTATCGTTTCGGTACTGCTTTTTAATTTAGCTTATCCGTTTGACAGGCACATTATAAATATCGGCGTAATAATTTACATACCGAGAGATTCCTGACATTAATATAATATCGCTTCTGCTTATCATGTATTCGTCAGCCGTTTCATAGCAGTTTTTATTGAAATGCGTGTTTATAATCGTCACGGAATCAGCCTTTTCATGACATTCATAGTATCGGTTACGTTCTTCCTCTGTCCAGTTTTTGCACTGTTCTTCAAACGGAATTACTATGTTGAGGCTTATATTATTGTATTTCTTCAATGCGATTATTATTTCTGCCGCCCACAGCGGGATACCGTATTCAC
>CAVJKI010000121.1:0-6578 GCA_963649995.1 Sodaliphilus sp. | reverse complement strand
CATAAACGACCCATACGACACCGACAGCTTTATTCAGATATATTATAAAATCGGACTTTACATAACAAAGCCTGCCGCCGAGGCCGCTTGCAGACTGAGCATAAAGCGCCGTATCCCCGTAACGGAGGCGTTGCTCTGCTCAGACCTCGGCACGGACATCAGCGAAAACGCAAAAAAGAACATCAGACGGACTACCGAGCTAATAAAGCAGGCGCAGAAAAGCAGTGCCGCCGAAACGCTGAGAATTATATGGTGCGGTATGCAGTACGGCGACTATGTTCAGAAAAACGGGCTTGACGAGGGCAAGTATGATATACTGCGTATGCTTGCACGCAATGTAAAAACAAGCGCAGAGCTTACAGCAAGGCTGGGCGAGCTTAACAGGATAATGGCGACGCACACGGACGATATGAACAGCAATTTCACTTTATCCACCGTTCATTCAAGCAAGGGGCTTGAATATGACCGTGTATATCTTCTTGACGTAATAGACGAGGTCCTGCCGTGCATTACGTCGGACAGACTCAGCGACAAGGAGGATATAAAGCAGTACGAAGAAGAACGCAGGCTGTTTTATGTGGCTGTAACAAGAGCAAGGTACGAGCTGTATCTGTTCTCCTGCAAAGGCGAAAGCTCGGAATTTCTGACCGAGCTTGAAAACGATCTGCCGATAGAATACACCGACCGCAACGACATATTTTTCTCGCTTTTCGCAAGAGATATGCTCGGCCGTGACTACTGCGACAGTAAAAACGGCAGAGGAGTTGTCGCCGCCTACTGCGCAGATAAGCTCTACATACGCTATACAAACGGAAAGGGAGAGCTTAAAACACTTGAAGAAATGCTGAGGGACCGTGACAAATCGGCAAGGTATATCAGCCGTGAGGAGCTTGACAGGCTCAACAGCGGCGGCAAAGAAACAAAGGAACACATTCCCGTTCCTGTCACAGTCATGCCCGAAATCGGCAGCAGGCTGTACCACAGCAGATTCGGCGAGGGTATAATCAAGGATATAGACAAGCTCGGAATAGGCACTGTGCTTTTTGAAAACAGCGGCGAGGTCAAGAGGATCATGCTTAAAACCTGTATTGAAAACGGCATAGTCAGAATCTGAACGGCATACCTCCGCCATATCCGTATACATAGCCTGCATATCAGTGAAAAATTTGTGAAAGATACGCCCGACACCTTATTTTGCTTGCAAAAAAGGCCGGTTTATGTTATACTTAAGCTGTATATCCGTGTGCGGATACAAAAATGACGGCAGTACAGATATTGAGGTATTAAATGGATACAGCTTCAAACGAAGAAATCATATACGGCAAAAATGCTGTGACCGAGGCACTGAAAGCGGAAAAATCAATAGATACGGTTTATCTGCTCAAAGGCTCTCAGGGTATGAATAAAATAATCGCTCTTGCAAAAAAACAGGGTATTGTTATAAAGGACGTGGGCGAGGATAAGCTCAAAGCCATGTGCGGCGATAAGCACGGCGGCGTTGCGGCGGCTCTGTCAGCAGCAACATACTGTACGGTTGAGGATATTTTGGCAAATGCCGAAAGCAATGGGAAGCCTCCGTTTATCGTTATATGCGACGAAATACAGGACCCGCACAATCTCGGTGCTATTATCCGTACCGCAGAGGCCTCCGGCGCAGACGGCGTTATCATTCCGAAAAGGCGCAGTGCAACAGTCAACCCGACAGTGTTCAAAACCTCGGCAGGCGCGGCGGCATGGGTAAAGATAGCAAGAGTATCAAACCTTGTCGATACAATAAAGACGCTTAAAAAACACGGAGTATGGGTTTACGGCGCAGAGGCTGACGGAACGCCGATAGAAAAAGCCAATCTGTCGGGCGCTGTAGCGCTTGTTATAGGCAGCGAAGGCTTCGGACTCGGTAAGCTTGTAAGAGAAAACTGCGATGTTGTTCTCTCCCTGCCGATGTTCGGTAAGGTAAACTCTTTAAATGCGTCTGTATGCGCAGGCATACTTATGTACGAGGTAGTAAAATACAGATAAGACAGCGAATTCATTAAACAAAAAAATGAAAGGACGCTTTGATATGGCTGATTATTCAATAGACGATATTTTAGCGGAGCTTGACGCTAAGAAGAACGGCAGCTTCAAAAGCAATGCCGATACATCATACGGCGATACTGCGCCGAAATCTCATAATATAAGCGCAACCGCAATAATCGAGGGTCTTGACGGAAGCGACGACGGAGTATATCTGCGTGAAAAGGACGGCGATACCGAAAAGGTTGACGCAGAATATATAAGCGAAACGGACAGCGACAGCAGAGAGGAAGCTGTAAATTCTGCGGCTACGGCAGTTATAGACGAGCTTACAGGAAGCAAGAGCGACGTTGATAAGGTGCTGAGCGAAACGGATAATTTCGTTATTTCGGACGAGAGCAGTGAAATCGACATTGACGAGCGCAAGGCGTTGGCAAAGGCGGAAGCAGAGCCTGCAAAACCCGTTCAGGTAAAGGAAGAAAAGCCCTCCGAGCCTGTCCATGAAATAAAAAAGGAAATTGTCAGCGACGAGGAAAAGCGCAGAATGTTGCTTGAAAAGGAACGTGAAAATTCCGACCCCGATGATATGCTGGCGCTTGTAAATCCGCTTGAAGTCAAGGAAAAGGTAAACGAGCAGGTAAAAGAAAAGGAGCTTGTTTCGGTTGCCGAGCTCAGCAATATGTATGCCGGCGACACGCAGGGCATTGCAGGCGACGATCTAAAGGAAATCCCCCCGCAAAAGACATCTCTTGCGCAAAGGATAAGCGATACGGCAGATGTCACTGCCGAAGCAAAGACGGACGGCAACAGCGATGACGCTCCCGTAAAAGAATATCACGGCAAAAAGACAACCGATAATCTTATAGAAAAGCTGAATCAGAATCTTGCAAGACAGCGCAAGGACAACATAAAGGCTCACCGTACAATAACGTTGAACACCATAAACGGTGACAGAACTACACTTCCGCACCCGCTGAACATTGACTATCAGAAGCAGATAATCGAGGCAACGGGAGCCATAGCTACGGAAAACCCCGTCATAGAAGAAGAAAAGCAGGCGGAGCTTGCCGCAGCAAAGAAGCATAAGCTCAAGGATTTTGTGCTTGAAGACGATATGCCCGAACAGGAAGAAGCACAGGAGCAGGAAGAAGAATTTGAGGATTACGACAGCACCGGGCAGATATGGGCTGACCTTTGTGCAAGCCACAAGGGACTTAAGGTAAGGCTCGGTATGCTGACAGTCATTACCGTTATCAGCGTTATAATAAGCGCCTTGAATGATTTCAACCTGTTTGCAAGGCTAGGTCTGGGATCAGCCTTTAACTTTATCAACGGAACGACAGGCGATGTAAATTCGCTGATATACATTTATCTCGTACTCGGGGTACTCGGCTTTGCGATATGCTCTACCGCTATCAGCAACGGCGCTGTAAAGCTGTTTACGGGAAAAGCAGACTGCGACTCGGTATGCACAGTGGCGGCCGCCCTGTCCCTTATAGGCGGAGTAATAGCGCTTGTAGATGTGCAGACCTTTAAGCTTGGCCACTCGTTTATATATCTGTCGACTGCACTTCTGGGACTGATGTTCAATACGATCGGTAAGATATATATGATCTCCCGTGCAAAGCGTAATTTCAAATTTGTATCGGGCGACAGTCAGAAATATTATGCCGAGGTAATCGACGGCGAGGAGCGTGTTTCCGCACTGACAAGGGCTGTCAGCGACAGACTTCCCGTTATCGCAACAATGAGAAAGACAGAATTCCTCACCGATTTCCTTAAATCAAGCTACTGTGACGATGAAGCCGACAGAATGTCGGTAAAGCTGATAATTGCGGCGGTCGTTTCGGGAATTGTTGCGGGAATACTGGCATTTATCAATCCTTTCGGCAGTGAATTTGCCACAACAGGCGCTGAAAATCCTCTTTACTGGGCAATATCTGCGGCGGTAGCAACCGTTTCGGCAGTAACGCCGTTCTCGCTTCTGTTTATCATAAACAGACCGCTGGCCCGTGCGTCCAGAAAGCTCAGCGAATGTAATGCGGCTCTGCTCGGATATGATGCGGCAATTGAATTTTCCGATGTCAACACCGTTATGGTTGACGCAAAAACATTATTCCCCGCAGGAAGCGTGCAGGTCAAGAAGCTGAAGCGCTGGCAGAAGAAAAATTCCGTTGTCAAGACAAGCGTGGACGAAGCCATACTCATGGCGGCAAGCCTTGCGATACATACGGACGGAATACTTTCATACCCGTTCTATGATATGACGCTCGGCAACAAGGACCTTCTCAAAAAGGTCGATAACTGCATTTACGAGGATAACTGCGGAGTTACCGGCTGGATAGGCACAAAGCGTGTAATGCTCGGCGGCAGAGCGCTTATGGAAACCCACAATATTGACCTTCCGAACAAGAAAAACGAACGCAAATACTGTCCTGAGGGACTTGAACCCGTATATCTTGCGGTAAGCGGCGAGGTCGTTGCTATGTTCGTTGTAGGAATGACGGCAAACCCCGAAATACAGACCACATTGAAGGAATTGCAGTCAAAGGGCATTACTATACTTGTCCACACTACCGACTCACTTGTAACGGTAGAAAATCTGTCTGATCTGTTTGAACTTGACGCTTCGCTTATAAAGGTGCTTCCTCATGACGCACAGGAGGAATACAACGAAAGCACAAAATATACATCAAGAGGCAACGGCGGTCTTTCCTGCTCGGGAACATTCACTTCCTTTGCAAGAGGCGTTATGGCGGCAAAGTCGCTTGTCCGTGATTTCAGCATATCAAAGGCGCTTATGCTCGGCTCATCGGCACTCGGACTTCTGTTGGTGCTTGTAATGGTGCTGTTAAGACAAATGACACTGCTCACCCCGAGCGTTATCTCTCTTTATAACACAGCCGCCGCACTTTTAATGATGGCTGTACAAAACGTAAGAAAGTATTAAAGCCTATAAATTAATATCATGCGGCGTGTCCTGTGACGCACCGCTCAGTCTGTAGAAAAACCCCGATTTGTTTTCAAAGGGTGCTTGCCGCTGTTAAAAACATTGTTAAAGAAGATATAACATGACTGAAATCAGACTGTGCGATCTATCACAGCTTAAAACACTGCAAAGCTTGTGCAAATCGACCTTCAAGGAGACGTTTTCCGACGGCAACACGGAAGAAGATATGCAAAAGCACTTAAACACGGCATACAGCGATGAAAAGCTTACACAACAGCTCAAAAATCCCGACAGCGTGACATATCTCGCATACTGCGATGATGTGCCGATCGGTTATCTGCAACTGAACAGAGGGGCGGCACAGACTGAAAAGGGCTTTGACGGCTCGCTTGAAATACAGAGAATATATGTTATATCATCTGCAAAAGGAACAGGCACAGGCTCACAGTTCATAAAAATCGCAGAGCAAAAAGCAAAGAAATGGGAGCTGAGCTATATATGGCTCGGGGCATGGGAATATAATGAGCCTGCAATAAAATTTTACAGGCATAAGGGCTTTGAGCGGTTTTCAGAGCATACCTTTATTGTCGGCGATGACAAGCAGACGGACATTCTGATGAAGAAATATCTGTGATTGCCCTGACAATTTACGCTTAATGTCATATCATCAATACATTACCGATTTGAAAATCGGATGCTTTTATCTTATAAAATGCAATATCCGAATATTGAGGTGGACTATGGACACAAGCGTACTTAAATATATGGCGTTTATAAAAACCGTCGAATGCGGGAGCTTTACAAAGGCGGCGGAGCTGCTGAGCTACTCGCAATCCGGCATCAGCCGCATGATAAACGACCTTGAAAACGAATGGGGCGTAACGCTTCTTATAAGAAGCAGGAGCGGTATACAGCTTACAGCCGACGGCACCTCCCTGTTGCCGTTTGCAAGGAGCGTATGCGAGGAGTACAGGAAGCTGCGTATGCAGATAGACGATCTGAACGGGCTTCACAAGGGACTTATCCGTATCGGTACGTTTTCAAGCGTGGCTACTCACTGGCTTCCCAAGATAATCAAAAGCTTCCGTGCCGATTATCCGAATATAGAATACGAGCTGTTGCTCGGCGACTATTCCGAGATAGAGCAATGGATATTGCAGGGGCGTGTTGATTGCGGGTTTATGAGGACGGGTACGGGAAACGAGCTTGACATGACCGTACTTGAAAGCGACGAGCTTATGGCTGTACTTCCTGCGGATCACGAATATGCGGACAAGGACGTTTTCCCGATCGAAAAGCTGTGTTCCGAGCCGTTTGTACTGCTTGAAAAGGGCGGAAATTCGGAAGTGCCTGCGTTTCTTTCGCATTACGGACTGAAGCCCAATGTACGTTTCACGACATGGGACGACTATGCGATAATGTCAATGGTTGAAAACGGACTGGGAATATCGGTACTGCCGAAGCTTATACTCCGCAGATGTCCTTACAATGTAGCGATAAAGAGCTTTGACAAGCCCGCATTCCGTGACATTTGCTTTGCCGTAAAAAACAGGCTCTTTGTCAATAGTTGGGGTACGAAAAAATAGAAAAATTGCGTCAGCGGGTTCGGATT
>CAVJKI010000120.1:0-6633 GCA_963649995.1 Sodaliphilus sp. | reverse complement strand
GGCTTGAGGTGTTCTAAAAAAAGAAAACCGCCCGAAAAGGACGGAATTTCTTTAATTTTTATCTGTTTTATCGTTATCGGATAAGTTATCCAGAGCATATTCAAGGCACTGTATAACTATTTTGTTTACCGATGTATTGTATTCGCCCGCAAGCGTTTCCAAGCGCTCAACTATATTTACGGGAATACGGAATGTTTTATTTACGGATTCAAATCCTTTTTCAAGCTCTAACATAAGTCCACCTCACATATACACTATTATGCACTAAAAAAGGTAAAAAATATACAAGCAATTTATCTTGCAAAAACGTGTGCAAAATGTCGCTCATACAGCGACCTTATTTTACTCGGAATATGTGATAATTATATCAGAAAGGAAGCGGTGTTATGAGAAAACCGAAAAAAATACGCAAGCTTATAAAATCGGCAAAAATGGGAAATCCGTGTGCAATGTACCGTCTTGGTATATGCTATCAGCTGGGAAAATATGTTGAACAGGATATGAATATTGCGGCAATGTGGATAGAGCAGTCCGCAATAATGGGAAATAAGTATGCTGTAGATTGGATCAAGGATTATTCATTTGACGACAATGCCGGAATCCAATCGCTTGATTAAGGAGCAGATATGAAAACAAAATGCCCTGTATGTAACGGTGAGATTATAGAAATCAGTGAAATGGACGCTAACCCGTTTGATAAGAATAGAAAAACGGTGCGTGTATGCTCGTTGTGCGGACGGATTTTTTCACCTGACGCAGACTGCATTGACAGCAATAATACGAATGAACGTCTTAACCCGTCTAAGCTTGCAATCGGCAGATTAAAAAAGGCTGAGCAGGAAGTACAGACAGTAATCAAAGTCAGGGCAGAAGCTGTCGGAGGCGGAAAGACATTGACCGCAAAGTGTATTTTGCCTTATGAAGACGGAAAGTATGCTCTCGGCAATGAGTATCCGTTTGGCAGGAGCAGTGATGATTTTAAATTTGACAGTATAATCATAAACGGTGATGAGCTTACGGTAGCGGGAGAAACGGTAAATGTGATTTCTTTACCGTGTGTTATTACACGAAAGCTGACTGCCTACGGATATGATAAATGTCCGCAGGAGGAAACGTTGACAATAACGGTATCGGCAGACATAAAGACGGTATAAACCTCGCTTTTGCAAGGAGGAACACTACATGAAAGGCTATGAAAAAAGGTTATTTCTTCAAGCGGTAATTGACGGAAATGATAATCCTAACCATCGGGGAGCGCCGTATCATTTTGAGGGCGGAGCTATAATATCATCGCCGGGACTTCACAGGATTATTGTAAAGTCAAGTGACGGCAAAAGTCAGCAAAAAGAAGCTTTTGTTTCCTCAGTAAACGATAATTCGATTATCGTCCGCTATTCACATAACAGAATAAAGTATGATGAAAAGACGATAAATTTAAACGAAGAATGTAAATTTGAGTTTTCGGATGATAGATATACAGACGACGGTTACAGATATAATGTCAGTGAAGCGGTATGCTTTACATTAATTAAAACCGACATTGGCTACGAATATAACGGCGATACCTCGCTTGACGGTCAAAGACAGGGGTACGGCGAATGTAAATACAATGACGGCTCTGTTTATATCGGTGACTGGCTTAATGACAAGCGAAACGGATACGGAATCGAACAGTGCGACAGCCTGTACTACGAGGGCTGCTGGAAAGATGATAAAAAGCACGGCAAAGGTATTATGCGTAACGATTCGCTAAGCACATTCTATATAGGAGATTGGAAAAATAACGCCCGTTGCGGCTACGGAACGGAATATTGTATATCGTTCAGAGCAGATTCAGGGAAATCACCGTACAGAAATTCAGCAGTTTGTTATCAGGGTGAATGGAAAAATGGTTTACGTCACGGGTACGGAGTATACGATACGCCTGATTTTGCTCAGCAGGCTTTTTGGAAATATGGTAAGCCTCAGAAGATAATCGCTTTGATGCGAAAAGGCGATGAAAGCGATACCGATTCCATAAATGAAAATATTCGTCTTGTAATGTGTGAAGCGGACGGAAAGCTTCCTTTAGGCAGCTCAAAGCTGTTCGGAAATCCTGATGTATGGGACGGCTTTGAGTGGCCGAGCGCAACGATAGACGGCGAAAAATTCAGACTGACTTTTATGTGTCAGATAAACTGCGCCGATATAGCCGCACTTGACGGAGAACAGAATCTTCCCGAAACGGGAATATTGTATTTTTTCTATGACCTTGACGGAATGCCTGACGAGCCAACCGATAAGCAAGCGGCGAGAGTGCTTTATTATAACGGAGAAATATCGGAGCTTAAGCCGTATAACGACGGTGACAGCGCAAGCGAAAATGATGTAATTTCTGAAATTCCGTTACGATTCGTAAAAATACGCAGAGGATATATTCCGCAGGGCGACGGCTTGCATACGTTGCTCGGCGATAAACCGAATGATAAAAAATGCGGTGATACAGATAATTGGAAACCGTTACTACAGATAGACTCAATGGAAACCGACAATGTTGTTATCTCATTTGCAGATAACGGGAAGCTTTACTTTTGCATTGAGCCTGAAAAGCTAAAACAGCATGATTTTTCCGATGTCAGAGTAATTCAGTCAAACAGTTGAAAGTGTGACAGATGAAAGGGGTATTCTTATGAAAGCCGAAACAGTATTAAAGCTTACCTTGAATGATGATCTTGAAACCGCACTGGCGCACCGTGACGAGTTCATTAAAGAATACAGCAGAATAGCCAAAGAAGATATTACAGCGGAAGATACGGCGGCTCTGCTTACAGAGCGAGCAGAAAGCGCTTTCGGTATATTAAAGCTCAGAAGCGAGCTTTCTGAAAATAAATTATACTGTGTTGATGATGCGTTCATGGACGAATATATAAGAGATGAAGAAGAAAAGGAACGCTTACTGGACGGCGATTTTCCGCTCGGAAATGAATTTGATGCGGAGTTTGCTTTACCGTATTTCTCTGTTGCGGAGCTGGTTCTTATACAGCTCGGCAAATCGGAGGATATAGCAGTCGGTTATTATAACGGTTATAATTCGGACGTACTTATCCGTAAAGGCTTTATAAACGAAATGCAGGGCAGATGGAGTGAAGCTGAACAGTGCTACAGCGGTGTATCGACAAGCGAGTCTGTCCAGCAAAGAGAGCTTTATTGCCGTGAGAAAGCAAATGCTGAAAGCGAAGAATTATACCAAAAGGGAATGAAGCTGATAGAAGAACTGTGTTGGGACGAAGCATGGTATCCTTTATCATGTGCGGTTGATTCGGGTCACAGAGATGCTATGGCTGAGATAGGCTATATGACAGTTTACGGTATCGGCTGCGGCAGGGATACGGAAGAAGGACTTGAACTGCTGAGAAAAGCGGCATCGCTCGGAAGCGATTATGCCTGCTGTGTTTTGTGGGAAATGCACGATGACAGCATACTGAGCGTGACAGGAGCAGAAGCTGAGGAATGGTGCAGGCAAGCCGCAGAACGGGGCGACAAAAAGGCTGAGGCACGCCTTGATAACGGATTTGATTTACGACCTGTAACCGAAATATTGGCTGAACAGATTGATAAGGGAAATAAAGACGCAATTTGGCTTATGTCAAAAGAATGTGAAAAAAACGGCGATTATGATAAAGCTGGAGAATGGTTTGAAAAGGCGCTTGAAGCAAGACAGCGTGATGCTGTTATGCTGGCGGCTGAGATGTATTCCGATAAACATTCTGAGCTTTATAACGAGGAAACCGCAGAGGAGTATTACAGGATTGCGGCAGACGAGGGCGTTACAAAGGCTATGATACTGCTTGGCGATAAAGAGCTTAAAACAGCGCCCAAGCCGTTTTACGATGAAAATCAGCCTGAGGACAGCTCGATAATAAAGGCGGAGCATATAAATCAGCTCAAATGGTATGAGAGAGCGGCACTTGCAGGTGATTATACAGCCGCATATTATGTAAGTCGGGCGTATGCTCTGGGGTATCCCGAAAAGAATGAGGAAAAAGCATTTTACTTTGCTTCACGCGGCGCAGATAACGGTGACTCGCTGTGTATGTATATGTCGGGTTATTTATATGAGAACGGCATAGGCTGTGACAAGGATATGAACGGAGCAATGCTGTTTTATATACAAGCGGCGGATAAGGGCGTAAATACGGCGATAAAACGGCTGATTGATATTTATTCCGAGGGAAAAGACGGAATAGCGGCTGATAAACAGAAAGCAAACCATTACATCTTTTTATCGGGAGCAGGCAGAAGCTGAAAGCAACATAGTAATAAACGGAGGATTTTCTGTGGGTAAGATAAAATGTCCCGAATGCGGCAGTACCGATATTATCTGTTTTGACGGTAACAGCTCATTGTCGGCAAGCGGATGCGATGTCATGATTGATATTGCACCTGATATGTGGCGGTGCAACAAGTGTAATGAAATGTTCAGAATAGATATGGACAGCTATTTTGAAAACGATGTCGGAGGAGAAGATGATAAATGAAGCTTGTTATAGAAAAGATGTTATATTCTGCCGACTTTTTTAATGATTACAAATATTATGTTGCAGACTGTTCTTACAGCCAGATAGAAGAATCGGAGAAAATCTACAAAATAGATGTAATTTCCGACGGGAAAATAGAACTCAGTCGGTATGTGAGCGGTGAAAAAAAGGACGTTGATGTTATAACCTACGATGAATGTGCGGTTTACAGTCCGCAATGTATTGACGGCGGCGAATGTTACAAATATATGCTGTTTGAAGACGATAAGGCAGTTGTTGATTATCTTAACGAATATGCAGACGAAAACGGCACTGTTTACTGGCTCGGCGAGCCGTCAAAATATATGTTAGTCGTTGAAACCGATACAGAAAGATTTGCTGTCTGCGCTGCAAAAGGATTTATCCCCGGATTCGCAGGCGATAAATATAAATTCAGAATAGACGAAATCAGCGATCGTATTCTTATAACTGCTTTTATAAAAAATGCAGATGTAGAAGCACTTTTGCTTTGCGAAGATAATAATTATCAGGTTGTTTTCGGTAACGGAAAGGGTCGTATCACTGCATTTTCGGATTATGCTTCAGCACAGAAGCTTTTCGCTGAAAGCGAGTGGAGTCGGGAAGCGTCAGATGCTACTGCGACAAGTGAAGATATTGAATGGGAATGGTAAGGAGCTTATATGAAATTAAAAATAACGGTTGAATTCTGGGCGGTGGGTCAAAAGACGAAAAAGGTCAAGACCGTTAAAGCGCCCTTGAAGGTCGGAGAAGTCGAAGGCTTTGAGGACAGCAGAATTTCCTGGGTAATAGAGGAAGCGGGAGAAAATTACGCTAAGGTGTCGTTCAGACGTTATGACGGCACGGTTGTGAAAACATGGGAGCTCAGAGATAAAGATGAATATTTTTATCGTCCTATGTCCTTTGACGGCGGAAATCAGTACACATTGAAATTGATTTAAGGCAATATCTCACAATCGTCTGACAATAATCAGATATTGCCTTAAGCTATAAATTAACAAAACGAGAAAAGAGGAAAGCAAAATGAGCAAAGCTATAGGTATCACGGTCACTAAAGCAAATGACGGGTATGATGAGGGAGCAAGCAAATTTTTCGGTGCGCCTGCCGTTCCGTCTGAGTGGCAGGATATTTTCGATGATGAAGAAATGTTTTTCTGCCAGATTCGGTGCAGCGATATAGCGCAATATGATTCACAGAACATTCTGCCTCACAGCGGATATATCTATGTGTTCTTAAACACATCGGTTTATCCGTACAAGCCGAGGGTCATGTATTATGACGGACAGCCTGATACGGTGATTGACGATTTCAATTCCGAGGTTGATAAAGCAGAACATCTTACCGATAGCTGGTTAATGAGCTTTTCTGTGGTTGAGGACGGCAGTGAGGGCAACAGGCTGTTGGGAGTTCCTGCCGACTGGAATTATGACGGAAAAAAGCCTGATGTTTTTATGCAGTATGACCCGCTTGCCAGCGATATGGGATTTGCGGATAATATAGACGGTTATATCTATCTGATGTTCTCCGATGAGGCACATTCTCTTGATAAAGTTGAATACATCGAGGAACGCAGTTAGTATGAAGGATAAAGAAAAAAACATAGCGGTTGTGCTTGTCGATATTGTCGATCGGTACGGCACGGACATTTTCAGGCAACAGCATCGGGTATATGCTTTACTTACCGATCTTGCACCGGGCGATATGCTGGCAAAGGAACGCAGAAGAATAAAAGTGGCGTTTGATTCGGGCGCTGTTGAAGTGCTGCTTAAGTCTGTAGATGAAAATGTATGCAGTGAGCTTTACTTCAATGAATCGGTTACAAAGCTGATAACTCAGACCGATATGGACGGGCAGCTCGCCCGAGAAACTATGCTTTCGTTGGCGTATGCACTTTCTGTGCTTCCCGAAGAAAACAAGCAAAATGCACAGAGTGCAGTTGTTCATAAAAGCGAACGCAATAATGCCGGCAGTGCGGTATCGGATGCTGTTTATTTTATTCAGTCGCACATTGGTGTGATTATAGGAATTGCGGCGGCTTTGCTCGGAATTATCGCTGTTGTTATCGGGATTTTTATATCAGACAGAACAGTCGGACAG
>CAVJKI010000119.1:0-6639 GCA_963649995.1 Sodaliphilus sp. | reverse complement strand
ATTACTATAATGACTGTTCTGGCAGTCCTTTCACTTTCCGCTTGTAAAAGCGAGCAACAGACAAGCTCCGTAACGGAATCAACAACATCAAGCGTTTCCGACACAGCTTCTTCTGACACGGGAGCAGATTCGTCCGAACAGGAATCATCGGAAGATCCATCGACCGACAGCACCGATAATTCAACCGTTTCGGATAGTTCCGACAGCACGGACAGCACAAGCACCGCAGGAATATCCGATATAAAAATACTTGATGCCGATTCGTCAAACACCTCGCTTTCGCAGGGCAGTGCAACGGTAACGATCGGCAACAAGCAGATAACGCTGAACGGCGCATACATCATTGACGGTGTTGACGCCGTGATAACAGGCGGCACTTACACCTCGACCGAAGCAGACCAGAATGTATTCCTTGTAATAAACGGCGGCTCGCTTAAAATCTCCAATGCCGAGATAGTAAAGTCTGGCGATGCCTCGACAAACGACAGTCAGCGCACCTCGGACGTTTCCGACGATTACAACTTCTACGGAATCAACTCCGTTATCCTTGTAGTCGGTGAAAACAGCTCCGCCGAGATCACCGACTGCACTATTACTTCCGATTGCAGCGGTGCAAACGCTGTATTCTCGACAGCAGGCGCAACCGCAAGCTTAAGCAATGTTCAGATAAGCACAACGGGCAATTCTTCCCGTGGCGTTTATGCTACCTACAACGGCACAATAAACGCCGACCATATCGACATCACCACAAGCGGAGCGCACTGCGCACCGATAGCTACCGACCGCGGCGGCGGATATGTAACTGTTAAAAATTCAACCGTTCAGTGTTCGGGCGACGGAAGCCCCTGCATCTACTCAACGGGTGAAATAACCGCAGAAAACGTAGTCGGCACATCTACAGGCGCACAGGCGGCAGTAATTGAGGGTAAAAACTCTATCACTATGATAAACTGCGACTTTACGGTAAGCGGCGGCAACAACGGCGTAATGCTGTATCAGAGTATGTCGGGCGATGCCGCAGACAGTGACGCAACCGCAAACTGCTCAACGCTCACAATGTCAGGCACTACTATCAGAAACAACACCGACGGTGCAATGTTCTATATAACAAACACGACCTCAACCGTAAACCTTAACGGTGCGAATACGCTTGAATGTTCAAACGGTCAGCTTGTAAGCGCCGCAACAGGCCGTTGGGGCAATGACGGAAGCAACGGCGGCACACTCACGCTGAACATCGCTTCCGATACGATAAGCGAATCGGTTTCTGCCGATGATATAAGCTCTGTTACAATAAATACCTCGGACGGCGGCTCATTCACAGGCTCAACCTCAGGCAGTGTAACAGTCGGCTGATAAATTAAGCTAAATCTTTTTCAAGGCAATTCCTCCATTTTGCCCGTATTATTACAATAAAACACCGCCTGCACGGTAAATGCGCAGGCGGTGTTTTTTGCCGTATACCGTTTTACCGCCGAAATACACATTTGCAAAACGTTCCGCCGACAAAACAAACGCTCCTGTGATTTCTGCTACAACTTGCAATAAACCATAGTCACCTCAAACTCCCCCTTAGTTATCCTCGCAAATATCTCCCCGTTCATCTTATTCATAATCTGCTTTGCTATATAAAGTCCAAGTCCGCTTCCCTTTTCATCAGCGGAATTTTTACCTCTTTTAAAGCTCTCGAAAATGTGCGGCAGCTCATCTCTTTCAAGCGTACAGCCGCTGTTTGTAACAGTTATAAGAATACAACCGTCCTCAGTACCGACATCTACCGCTATTCTCTTTCCGTCACCGTATTTTACGGCATTTTCAATGACGTTCTGCATTGCTTCAACGCTCCTGTCAATATCCCCGTAAATAAGGCAGTCGGAATAGTCCGAAACGGAAAAATCCGTCCTGATAAGCGATAATTTCTCCGTATAATACTGTTTTATCCGTGAAATAAGCTCCGACAGATAAAACTCCCCGTTTATAACGTCAATGCTCAGGAAATCCTCTCTTGATGCCAGTGTTATCTGCGACAGATACCGTTCGATCTCGTCTGCGTCAGCGTTTATTTTCTCCGCTATATACGTCTGCTTTTCGGTATTACAGTAAAGTCCCTTTGACAGTGCCTTTGAATAAAGCTTTATAGCCGAAAGCGGCGTTTTGATGTCATGCGAAAGCGACAGCAGCAGAGTTTTCTTGTTTTTCTCAAGCTCAAGCCCTCGCTCCTTTTGCTGCTCGATATTTTCTCTGAGCATATCAATGCCCCATACAAACCGTCCGAAATATCTGCTCCTACTCTCCTTGACAGGTGCGGTCAGATTTCCCTTTGCCAGCTCATAAGGCACATTCGACAGCTTTTCAAAGGGCGACAATATTTTCACCTTTATGTAAATCAGTACGCCGATAAGCACCGCTGCCGAAATTGTGAAAAAAATATTCACGGTTATTATTTCAGCCGTTCTGTCTGATTTACTTTGCACGGTATAATCAAAGCGGTAAAGCACGCCGTTTATTTCCTTTATGATATAGTCGCTGTCCGTATCAAAAATTTTATCATCATAATTTTCCGCATTGAAGCTTGTCACAGCCTTGACATACCTGCAACTCGAAAGTGCGCCTTCGTTAAATCCGTTGTTTTTAATATCCTCTGTGATCCTGCTTATTTCCACACGGTACTCCCTGTCGTAACCGCCGTTACTGTCCGTAAAAAGTACAATATCCGCCGTAATAATGAGCAGGAGCGTCGCCGCAATTACGGCGGCGATGATTTTATTGTATGCTTTCATATCTGTAGCCCGTTCCCCATATCGTCTTTATCCTCTCAGGCCTTGCAGGATCATCTTCAATTTTCTCCCTGAGCCTTTTTATATGTACCGTGAGCGTCTGCTGCTCCGAAAAGCTGTCGCTTCCCCATACTGTTTTGAATATATATTCCTTGGTGAGTGTTCGCCCTTTGTTTTCGATAAGAAGCATAAGCAAATCGAATTCCTTTGCGGACAGCTCGATTTCTTTATTGTCCTTCGTTACTGTCCTTGCCGATCTGTTTATCGTTATATTACCGTCCGTTACGGTATCAAGCAAATACCTGCGCTTGAAAATACCGCTTATCTTCGCAAGCAGAATGTCAATGTCATACGGCTTTTCTATATAGTCGTCCGCACCGAGCATAAGCCCGTTCAGCTTGTCCTCCTTTTCGGATTTTGCGCTGACTATAAGTATCGGCGTGTTGCTCTCTTTTCTTATCCTTTCAAGCACCGAAAAGCCGTCCGCTCCGGGCAGCATTATATCAAGCACAATAAGCCTTGCACCGTACCTTTCGTACAGCGACAAGGCTTTTTCAGCGTTGTCAGCCGCCGATACCGTGTAATTTTCCGCACGGAGAAAATCGCACAGTATATCGGCAAGCTCTTTGTTATCCTCAACTATCAGAATGTCCAGAATATCCGCCATATATATTTCCTTTCGGCATTAAAACTGCGCCGCTGTCACCAGCCAAGCTCCAACAGCCAGTTGTTAAGCGCTCTTTCCCGTTCTCTTTCAGACATATCGCTTTTCTGCTTATCAAAATTATACTCGCCTTTTATATTCCCGTCAACTATGTAAAGCACTCTTGTGCATACGGCGGCTACCTTTACATCATGCGTTACCAGCATTATCGTCGTACCCTCACGGTTAAGCTCCTCCAGCTTCCGCATTACCTCATCGGATGACGTGCGGTTGAGTGCGCCTGTCGGCTCGTCGGCAAATATCATCTTAGGACTGTTTATCATGCTTCTGCAAATACACGCCCTCTGGAGCTGTCCGCCCGACACCTCGTTAATATCGTTGTCGGCGATCTCTATAATACCGAGCTTCCGCATAAGCTCCTGACCACGTTTTTGTATATCTTTACGGCTCTCATTTGTCTTATGTGACTGCACCGCAGGAAGAATAATATTGTCAAGCACAGTGAGATTTTTCAGCATATACATCTGCTGAAATATGAATCCCATTTCGTTAAGCCTTAGATCGGCAAGCTCCCTTTGCGCCATGTCCGCAATGTTTCTTCCACAGAATCTTACCTCGCCCGCAGTTGCTCCGTCCATTCCCGACACGGTATATAATAAAGTCGACTTACCCGAGCCCGACGGTCCCATTACCGCTGTCATCTCACCCTCGGCAACAGAAAAGCTTACATTCTTCAGCACATTATTCTGCCGCTTGTTTACGATATACGTCTTGCACAGGTCTTTTACTTCTAAGATATTCATCACAAATTCCTTTCTTATTCAATGTTGGCTGTATCGGAGGATTTGATTTTTCTTGTGTAAACAGAGGTTAAAAATGCACTTACAGTTGTTGTAACAAGAATTATAAGGGGAAAAAGCAGATACATTTCAAAAATATCAAACACATATTCCACACTAAGCTCCATACCCATCATTTTAAATACGGGGTCTATAAATATATGTAAGAACGGAACTGCAAGCAGCACGGCAACAATCGCCGCAACCATTCCGACAATTGCAAACCGCAGGGTATGATAAACATATATACTTCCGTTTCTCATTCCGACCGCTTTCATAAGGGCAATTTCACTCTGCTCCTTTGCAATAAATGACCTTTCCATAAGTACGGTTATAAGAGCGGTCAGTATGACCGAAAGTATCGTTACCATCTGTTTTATCGTGTCAAGCGTTTCTGCCACGCCGACATTTTCGGTTACAAATTCTCCGCACGTTACTACTCTGTCTATATCCGGGTACAGCTCCGCTATCTTTTCAATTCTTCTTTGTATCTCATCACCACCGGGATTATCAGTGAATTTGATCTGCGTTTCGGATTTACCGTTCGCATAAACATAACTTATATTCTCATCGGTGTACAGTCTTACACCCTCGCCCTGGTTATACATTGTCTGATATAACGCCGTGATAATGTATTCCTTACTCCCCTCCATAGTTCTTATTGTAACATTATCGCCTATACCTACTCCCAGCTTATTTGCCGTTATCTGTGTTATCGCTATCTCTCCGTTTCTCTGAGGCGCAGTTCCCGATAAATACGAATACTTATCCATGCCTGTATTTACCCCTTGATATATATGTACTCTCCTCTCGTTTTCACCGTGCATGACCGAAAGATTGAATATAAACTCGCTGAAGCAGTCTGCGGGCATACCGTTTTCGTTCAAAGCTTTCTCCATATCAGCAAGATATTCCTCCGCTTTTTGACGTCCGTCATCGGACATGAATTCAAGCGTTGGATCGCCGTATAGCACAACATCACAATCCGCCAGACCGAATGTTGTTATAAGGCTTTTGCTTTTCAGCGTAGAAACCGTACCCGACAGCATCAGCATGATCGAAAGACACAATACAAACGTAAGCGTTACTATACCGTATCTCTTAGGACTGCTTACAATATCGTTCACCGCCATAAAAGGCACTGCTCCAAGCTTTGATTTACTCAGACTGATAAGGCTCTTTTTTCTGAATCTCTCACCTGTCTGTCCGTTTCTTATTGCGTCGATCGGCGACAGACGCTTGACTTTTCCTGTACAGCCGTAGCAGAACAGCATTATAACCGCCACGACAAGCACAGCGCATAAGATATTTATAATTATTACATTCCGTCCGCTTATAATGATAGTTTTAGACCAGACATTTTTCAGCATTTCGCCGAAAGGGAAGCTTAAGATAAGTCCGATAACCGCACCGATCACCGACACCGCCGTGTACTTTACAAGATACAGCCCCCTGATTTTGATATTGCTTATTCCGATAGCCTTCATAACCCCGATTTCCCGATATTCCTCATTTATAGTAAAGGTTATGGTAAATCTCAGCACAACAAAAGCTATCGTTATAAGGATCAGGCTTATTACAAGAAGCAGACCTGTACCTATCATGTCAAAGATATATGTAAATTTCATAAAATCCCTGTCAAGACTGATCGCAGTATAATCCGACAGCGGTTTAAGCTCTTTGCTGAGCTTATCAGTATCGCCGCTCTCGATGTATACAAACTCGCCGCCGTAATTTTCAACAACATAATTCTGCGTGTAGTAAGCCGCAAAATCGTCGTAATTCATTATGTATCTGGCTAATGTCATCTGGTTAGAGCCGAGAACAGCGTCCTTTATACCCCCTGCATATCTCAGCTCACGGCTGACGCCGTTTACTGTAACAGTGACCTTATCGCCTATATTTATTCCTGCCGACTGTGCCGAATGTCCTGTAATATATACATCTCCCTGCTTCACACTTTCGAGAATACTCCCGTCATCAAGGAAGTAATTCAGCGCCATATCCTTATCACTCTGCAATACGTTAGTTCCTGCCGAAAGCTTTATATCCTCCCTGTCCCACTTGATCTCGGTAGCCGAAGCATAGATGATTTTTTCGATCCTGACATCTTCAACCGCCGTCGCAGTGCTTATAACCCCGTCAATATCGGCAATGCCTGCCTTGTTCATTGTAGCAAGCATAAAGTCGGGCGCACCAGCCATTTCAAAATAGTTATCCAGCGCAGAAGTAACACTTATAATATTGTTGGCGCTTGACGAAACAAACATTGTCGCCATTATTATGAATACAAGCACTATGATATTCATCGACCTCTTACGTCTTATGTCTCTTTTAAGTATATCGATATACATTTCCC
>CAVJKI010000118.1:4188-6645 GCA_963649995.1 Sodaliphilus sp. | reverse complement strand
GAAATCAGTTTGTTTCTTAAAATTTAATTTTCTACCTTTGGTAGTCTTTTTTGTACTGTCTGCACAATTTGGGGCAGTTCATTATGAGCGGGGCTTTTCTGTATTTATTGCTGTTCGCTGTTGCTTTTGTTCTTCTGCTTTTTCTGCTTCTTTTCGTCTATAGGTGCTATATCGGGATTGCAGTCCTCAAACTCAAACCAGAATGTACTGCCTACTCCTACCGTGCTGTCTGCACCGAAATTCAGCTTGTGCATTTCAAGTACGCCTTTGACGATTGAAAGACCTAAGCCGCTGCCTTTTTTGGCACGTTGGTGAGTTTCACCGTCCTTTTTTACACGGTAGTATCTGTCCCATACATATTTCAGATTTTCGGGGTCGATACCTATACCGCTGTCGCAGACCTCAAGCCGTGCAGTATTCGGTGTTTTGTGATACAGATTAACTCTGACAGTCTTATCATCGCCCGTGTAGGTCAGTGCGTTGTTTATAAAGTTATATACGACCTGGTCTATCTTTGTTATATCGGCGTTTATGAATATATCCGGCTCTGCGTTCAGCACAACGTTATAATCCTTGATTTCGTTAAGCAGAGAGAAACGTGGTACTATATCACCGAGATGCTCGGAGAAGTTTACGGTTTCGTATTTCAGCTCTGCAACTCCGCTCTGTAGCTTTGAAAGATCAAGAATATCCGTGACAAGAGATGTCAGCCTGTCGGTTTCATCTATGATTACCTGTAAGTGCTTTTCACGCTTTTCAGGATTATCGCCCGATAAGTCCCTTATCATCTCGGCGTAAGCCTTTATCATTGTAAGCGGTGTACGCAGGTCGTGGGAGATGTTCGCCATGAGGTCCTTACGCAGTGTATCCGCCTTTGCTATTTCCACCGACGCAGAGCTAAGCGTTTGAGTAAGTTCGTTTATCTCGGTGAACTGGTGCTTTTGCTTCGGCATATCAAACTGTCCCTGCGGGAGCTTCAGCGCCGCTTTAGAGATGTTGATAATCGGTTTGGATATGCTGTTCGAGAAGATTATCGACATTATGAATGCGGCTATGATTATAATGCCTGCGGTGAGATTGAGCTGGCTGTGAAGTATGGTTGTGGTAGTGCCGAGCGGCTCAAGATAATTGAATATATACAGTCTTACAACGCCGTTTGTATTGAAGAATGTGTTTTGTGTGCCATCATCAAGCTGAGCGATAAGCACTATAGCTTTACTGTCGTTGTTCGTTCTCGGGATAGTTGCCGTAAAGAATGTATTTTCACCCGAAATTACCTCTTTCATATCTTCTGGGTCGAGGCTCGTAATAAGAGAATATACCTCTTTGTTGCTTTTGTCGAGTGAGCTTGCTCTGAAATACGGACGGTTGCTGTCGGAAATTTCAATGTATATCTTCTGTGTATCGGCTATATTTGAAACAATGGTGTTCAGGTTTTCGGGTTGCTCTGACCATGCGTCCTTTATCTGCTTTGCCGCAGATGCGGTTTCCTGTATTTTCATGTACTCATAGTAGCTCGACAGAAGTATTACCTGAAAGAAATACAGAAATACTATTACCATAATCGAGAACAGCACAAATATCAGCCATGAGCGGAAACGTATGCTGTTTAGTCTTTCTTTCATAGAAAATGTGCCTTTCTGTTCTGATATGTATAATTACAACAGCCGCCACTCAAGACGGCTGTAAGCAGTATTTAAACCTGAAATTTATATCCCATGCCTCTTAACGTTACAATGAACTTTCTGTACGGACCGAGGTTGTTTCTGAGCATTTTTATATGCGTGTCTATAGTTCTGTCATCGCCGAAGAAGTCATAGCCCCATACTTCTTCAAGGAGCTTGTTTCTTGTAAGCGCAATATTCTTGTTCTTTACAAGATAGAACAGCAGGTCATATTCTTTGGGCGTGAGATTTGCTTTTTCGCCGTCAATGAATACATCTCTTGCCGTAAAGTTGATTTCAAGTCCCTCAAATTTAACTGTTTCGCCGACAGGCTCGTTACCCGATTTGTTACGCTTTATTATGGCGTTTATACGGGCAAGGACTTCCTTGGGTGAGAACGGCTTTACAACATAGTCGTCAACGCCCATTTCAAAGCCGAACAGCTTGTCGTATTCCTCTGTTCTTGCCGAAAGCATAAGTATAGGTGTATTTTTGAACTTTCTTATTTCCTTGCAGGCTGAAAAGCCGTCAAGTCTGGGCATCATAACGTCCATAATAATTATGTCAAAGTCCTGTTCCTTTGCCATATCCACTGCCTGCATACCGTCTACCGCTTCATATACGGTATGACCCTCGTACTCGGCATATTCCTTGATAACCTCACGGATTTTCTGTTCGTCATCTGCTACAAGAATTTTATACATTGTCTTGATTCCTTTCTTTTAGGTTTCCCGATTTATTGTAAAAAAATTCAGTTTAACGAAGTAAACTGAACGGAGATAAAATAAGCCAC
>CAVJKI010000118.1:737-4178 GCA_963649995.1 Sodaliphilus sp. | reverse complement strand
ATTCAACCACCATAAAATCTGTCAGTCTTACCTGACGATTATTATTATATCCGTCTTTTATGATAAAAATGTGTTTGAAGTCTAAAAAAACGATAAATCGCTTTTTCACGCTATTTACTTAATTTTGCCTGAAATGCCGCTCAGGAATATGTCTGCGAGATTTCGGCAGGTGTCCACAGGTACTGAATATAACGGGCTGTTCAGCGTTTTGCTGTCGCCTGCGGGAATGGACATTTCTATTTTCCCGATACCGTTATCGGCGGTGTAATCCATTTTTCCGCCGATATAGGCTATATAGAGCTTGGCACTGTACATTTCAAAATCGTCTGCTATCATTCCCATGTGGGTATCGCCGCTCAGCGAAAACGAGGAGGAAACGATTATATCATTGCCTTTAAGTTCTGCCTTCAGCACAAACAACTCTCTGTCGGAGCATCTGACCATGGCCTTCAGTATGCTGAACATACAGACATAGAGAAGTCTTTCGCTTATATTGACGGGAATGTCGTTTTCAATCGTCTGGTCTATGTTAAGACGGAAAACAACAGGCACACGGCTCATAGCCTTGTTGGCGTCGTTTATTATCTGTTTAAGCTTTTCAATAAAATATACGGCACAGGAGCGGGGTGCTTTGCGGTATATAACGGTTGTAAGCTCGGACAGTACTTCAATATTACGCTTTATGTTGTTGAATCTTGCGTTGTTGTTACTGTCTTGCTCTGCTTTAGCAACATCGTTTCTGGCTTCTGACAGCATATAGCATATATCGGTATAGGTGTCGGTGCTGCCTAACTGCATGAGTACGTCGGTCAGCGTGTTAACACGCCACAGTATGAATTTGTCTGCCCCGAATGAATGTGGACTTGCAAGGGCGGTAAACAGCCTGCCGTCAATGCTCACACGCTCGGCTGTACAGTTCGGGTTAAGCCCGTTCGGAAAGACGATGCTTTTTCCGCAGGCTGAATTTTTCCATTTTATATTTCCGTATTCGTCGCTTAAAAAGAACGGTATTTCCGAAGTGCCGTACAGCGTTTCAAGAGCGCCAAATATTTTCTCCATTGTAATTCAGTCCTTTGCGGCTCATTTTACTTGCTTTCGTCTTCTTTTATCAGCTTTTGCTGATTACCCTTGTCGTCTACTACATAAACCTTGTTAAGCTCCGACATAAGCCCACGCTTGAAGGAAACTCTGTATTCATTTCTCAGCGTGGTCTGCTCCTGCTTTTCCTCGGCTGTCAGCTCACGTTCCCGTGACTGCCTTGCGAGATAGTTTATTCTTTCTATTTTAGCTTTATCCATCTTTTGATTCTTGTCCTTTATTTTATATTTCGTATTTTTAAAATCATTTTGTTCGGCTTTCTGAGTATCAGCCATACTGCAACTGCTATGAATGTACCCGTAAGCACTGCGGCAATTATAAGAAAGGGAAGATATGCAAATACCGAAACGGAATATATCAGCGATGCCACAGTGATCTGCCCGACATTGTGCATTACCGCAGAAAATATGCCTGCTGGGAATACTCCCCACGCTTCCTTTATAAAACGGTGTGTGATTGCCATTGCGGTAAATGCCGCCGCACCTGCGCAAAGAGAAAACAGCAACGCAATAAGATTGCCGGAAACAAGCGCCGACAGAAGCACCCGTGCCGTAAGTATCAGCACAGTGTCGTATTCATTCCAGCTACCGCCGAGATACATTGAAAACAATACGGGAAAATATGCAAGTCCTATTCTGAATCCCGGTATGGGTATGATAGGAGGTATCGTGCTTTCTATAATGAACAGCGTCAGCGACATTGCAGTGAGCAGTGCCGACATAACAAGCTTTTTAACTGTCATGACTGTACTCCGTGCGTCTTGCTTCAATGCGTATCACAAGCTTATTCGGCATACATACTATCGGCTGTACGCCGTCCGAAACAGCTCCCGTATAAACGCATATCTTGTCGGGGCAGTCGGCATCTGTAACGCTTATACTGCCGTTTTTTACACTGATAACGTTATATCCGCCGTTTGCAGAGCTGATTGTAAACGTCATTTCATTTTCAGCTTTAAGGTCTATCGTTCTGACAAGCTCGCCGTTGCTGTAGATACAGGCGACATCGCCGCCGGAAGCCCTGCTTACAAGAAGTATGCCGAGAAGCGAAAAGAAAATTACGCATAAAACTATTATCATACAGATGATTTTCCGTTTATCCTTCATAAATTTGTTCATGAAGCCTTAAAGTCGGCTGAAATGCCGTTTGAAACAATGATCTGTCCGTCACTCATGGTAATGATATATTCTGCTATATCATACTTCTCGCAGAAATGCTTCGCCTGTTCCTCGCCCATCACGAAAAACGCAGTGGACAGTGCGTCGCTGATAAGTCCGCTTGCAGAGTAGACGGTACAGCTTTTGATACCGCTGTCGGCGGGGTATGCGGTAGAAGGGTCGATTATATGGTGATATTTTATGCCGTCATATTCGACATATCTTTTGGCACCGTTGGAGGTAGCTATGTAGCCCTCGTTCATTGTCAGTGTTCCTACGGAAGCGTTGGTTTCATCGGCAGTAACTGTTATGCTCCAGCTGTTGCCGTCGTTTTTACCTATTGTAAGAATACTTCCGCCGAAGTCGACTACTGCCGAGGTAACGCCCGATTTACGGAGATATGAATCTAGCATATCCATAGCGAAGCCCTTTGCCGCCGCTCCGAGGTCAAGACTGAAGGTGTCGTTTTTAAACGATACGGTGTAATTATCATCGTCAAAAACTATATTCTCATAATTTTTCCTTGCGGCAAGCTCTGAAAGCTGAGTATCATCGGGCTTTGCCGTGTTCTCTTTGCCAAAGCCCCACATATCAGAGATATTTCCGAGCGTTATGTCAAAAGCGCCGTCGGTAAGCTCCGATAGCTCCTTACAGCTTTTAAGCAGATTATATGTTGTCGGCTCAACCGATACTGCTGAATTATAAGCATTGCCGTTTATGGCGGAAATCTCACTGTCAGGCTTTGTGCGTGACAGGTTGTCGTCAAGCTTGTTGAGCATATCAACAGCGCCCTTGCATATTTCCTCTGCCGATACACCGTCTGCGGTGTCATACACAGTGAACGATACAAAGGTATCAAATGTAAAGCTGTCATGCCGATAAGGCTGTTGTGTACTGCAACCGCCGAGACAGGTGACACATATTTCTGCGGTGAGCAGTGCTGCGATCAAATACGGTTTTTTCATTTTTACTCCATTCGTTTTATACTATTATATACCAAAAGAACGAAAATTTCAACCGATTTTAATTAATTTGCGTTATATTACCGCCTGACGGCAAAAGCGTTTGAATAAATAATCATGAAAAAATTTTCTGCGTATTTTATCATAATTGCAGGTGATGAGCAAAACTGCGGCTAATTCACGGCTGTGCCTTGACGGCATATAAAAATCATGCTATAATATTT
>CAVJKI010000118.1:0-727 GCA_963649995.1 Sodaliphilus sp. | reverse complement strand
ATTTTGTTTTGATAGGTACGATCTGCAAACAGAGGAAATTTGCTTTCGGGAGGCGGGCTATGCGTATCATCGGAATTGATCCCGGCTATGCGATAGTCGGTTTCGGAATTGTCGATTACAACGGCGGAAAATTTAAGGTGCTTGATTACGGTGCTATAACAACCGATAAGGATACGCCTTTTCCTAAGCGTCTGTGCGAGATATACGATGATTTCTGTCAGATACTTGACAACTGGAAGCCTGACGCTCTGTCGATAGAGCGGCTTTATTTCACCAATAACCAGAAAACGGGTATTGATGTTGCGCAGGCGAGAGGCCTTATAATAATGGCTACCGCACAGCGGGGCATAGAGATAAATGAATACACGCCGCTCCAGGTCAAGCAGTCTGTTGTCGGTTACGGTCAGGCTGTTAAAAAGCAGGTGCAGGAGATGACAAAGAATATCCTGAAGCTCCCCGCAGTGCCTAAACCCGATGATACGGCGGACGCACTGGCAATGACTATATGCCACGGTCAGACCAGCGGCTCACTTCTCAGAAATCTGAGAACATCAAATATATAGAAAAGAGTAAATTATGATATACAGTGTAAACGGAACAGTTGATTTAATTGAGCCTAATCTTGCGGTCATCGACTGCGGCGGCGTGGGCTATGCCTGCCGTACGACCGCGAATACATTATCACAGCTTAAGACAGGAGAAAAGGCGAAGCTCCTTACCTATCTTG
>CAVJKI010000117.1:3413-6651 GCA_963649995.1 Sodaliphilus sp. | reverse complement strand
TGAACAGGAGCCTCTGAAGGTATGGGGCAAGATCGAAGGCGACAAGATCGTCAAAGCTGCCGCTCCCGCAATCACAACTCAGTGCCTCAGAGTTCCCGTATCAAACGGTCACTTTGCCGCAGTATTCGTAAGCTTTGAAAACAAGCCCTCAAAGGAAGAAGTCCTCAAGATATGGAAGGAATACAAGGGCGCTCCTCAGGAGCTGGAGCTTCCCTCTGCTCCCAAGCAGTTCCTTAACTACTTTGAAGAAGACAATATGCCCCAGGCTAAGCTTCACAGAAACCTTGAGGGCGGTATGGCAGTTTCAATAGGCAGATTAAGAGAAGATACACAGTACGACTACAAGTTCGTCTGCCTGTCACATAACACATTAAGAGGTGCCGCAGGCGGCGCTGTCGAAATGGCTGAGCTTTATGCCGCAAAGGGCTATTTTGACTGATTGAAGATACACGGAGGTATCTGATGAAAAAGACTATTTTTACCGGCTCGGCAGTAGCTATCGTTACTCCTATGAACGATGACGGAAGTATCAACTATGATAATTTCGCCGAGCGTATAGAAGAACAGATCGCAGGCGGTACTGACGCTATCGTAGTATGCGGTACAACAGGCGAATCTGCGGCTATGACAGACGAGGAACACAAGGAATGTATCCGTTTCTGCGTTGAAAAAGTAGCTAAGAGAGTTCCTGTTATCGCAGGCGCAGGCAGTAACGACACCGCTTATGCCATTCAGCTGTCACAGGAAGCTGAGGTACTCGGTGCTGACGCACTGCTTCTTGTAACACCTTATTACAACAAAACTTCGCAGAGAGGACTTATTGCACATTTCAGCGCAATTGCCGATAGCGTTAAACTGCCGATAATCCTTTACAATGTTCCCAGCCGTACAGGCGTGAACATTTCCGTTGAAACATACAAAGAGCTTGCTAAGAAGGACAATATAGTTGCCGCAAAGGAAGCAAGCGGAAACATAAGCGCAGTTGCTAAGATAGCCGCTGAAACTGACCTTGATATTTATTCGGGCAACGACGACCAGATCGTCCCTATCATGTCGCTCGGCGGCAAGGGCGTTATCTCGGTACTTGCAAACTGTATGCCGGCTGAGGCGCACAGCATTGCACAATATTGCCTTGACGGCGACTATAAGAAAGCCGCTGATTTACAGCTTAAGCTCCTTGAATTTACAAATGACCTGTTCATAGATGTAAACCCCATTCCCGTTAAGGAAGCACTTAACATTATGGGTAAGAACGTAGGTCCGTGCAGACTGCCGCTTTTCAGAATGGAAGATGAAAAGATCGCTAAGCTGTTCTCCTCTATGGAAAAGCTCGGTCTTACAAAGTAAGTTTAAGAAAAGGACGTTCAAATGAAAAGAATTGTAATTACAGGTGCCTGCGGTAAGATGGGCAGAGTAATAAATGACATTGTAAGCGCAAGAGAGGATTGCAAAATAATCGCAGGTATTGATATTGCAGGTGAACAGTACGCTGACTTCCCTGTTTATAAGACAATGTACGATTTACCCGAAAAGCCCGATGTAATAATCGACTTCTCGCACCCCTCACTGCTTGACGAGCTGCTTGACTACTGCAAGATAAACAATGTTCCCGTAGTAGTTGCGACAACAGGCTATACCGAGGAACAAATAAAGCAGATAAAGGCGACCGCCGAGCAGATCCCCGTATTCTTCACATTCAACATGTCGCTCGGAATAAACCTTCTTGTTGACCTGGCTAGGCGTGCAACTAAGGTACTCGACGATCAGTTTGATATTGAGATAGTTGAAAAGCATCACAATCTCAAGAAAGATGCTCCCTCGGGAACAGCAATAATGATAGCGGAAGCCATCAATCAAGAATTAGATAACAAGATGCACTATGTGTATGACCGTCACAGCGTAAGAAAGCCCCGTGAAAAAACCGAGATCGGTATGCACTCAATAAGAGGCGGTACTATCGTAGGCGAGCATGATGTAATCTTTGCGGGACGTGACGAGGTTATTACTCTTTCGCACAGTGCAGGCTCAAAGCAGGTGTTCGCAGTCGGCTCTGTCAATGCGGCGGTATTTTTAAGCGTCTGTGAAAAAGGTCTTTATCAGATGTCGGATCTTCTTTCCGAAGTATAACGGAGGTCAATATGGCAGATATTAAAGTATACGAAAACGTATCGATCGTTACATTTTCAGATGTACCCTCAAGAAAGCGCTTTGTTTCGACTACTCTCACAGCAGTAGCCGAAAGCGGAATCAATATTGATATGATTTCACAGACACCGCCCAAGTCCGATATGTTCTCATTCGGCTTTACTTTCAGTGATGATGATATTCCCACACTGCTTACCGTTTTACCTAAAATCACGGCAGTACATGGAATTACTCCCTGCGTAAACAGCGGTAACGTAAAAATCGTTATCAAGACAGAAGAAATGGTTGACCAGGCAGGCTTTGCGGCTAAGGTATTCAAGGCTTGCGAAAATATCTGTGCCGATGTTATGCTGATCACAACAAGCGTTGACGAGATCAGCCTTTTGGTCGGCGACAGCTTTGCCACTTCTCTGCCTGAAGAACTCAAAAAGGTTCTCGGCTGAAACTGAATTAAATATTTTTATGACATCGGAGCAAAATCCGATGTCATTTTGTTGGACGGTGAAATATGCGAAAACTGGTTAAGTATCTAAAAAAATACAAAAAGAATGTAATACTCGGACCTATTTTCAAGCTGACAGAGGCAGTATTTGAGCTTATCGTACCGCTCGTTATGGCACAGATCATTGACGTAGGTATCGCAAACAAGGACAGCGGTTATATATGGCAGATGGGAGGAGTGCTTGTTCTGCTCGGAGTATGCGGTCTTGGCTTTGCGCTTATATGTCAGTATATGGCATCTATTGCATCGCAGGGCTTCGGTACGGAGCTCAGGCGTGAGCTGTATCATCATATCAATACCCTTTCACACAAAGAGGTTGACGAGTTCGGCACACCCTCGCTTATAACAAGACTTACATCTGATATAAATCAGCTTCAGGTTGCAGTCGCAATGCTGATAAGACTTGTTGTAAGAGCGCCTTTTCTTGTTATCGGCTCTACTATTATGGCTTTCATGATAGATGTCAAGCTTGCGCTGATATTCGTTATAGTAATCCCGCTTGTCGCTCTTGTAATGTGGCTTGTTACAACAAAAACGATACCTTTCTTCAAGTCTATTCAGAAGAAGCTGGACAAGACTTCACTTATTACC
>CAVJKI010000117.1:0-3403 GCA_963649995.1 Sodaliphilus sp. | reverse complement strand
CTTATTACCCGTGAAAACCTTGTCGGTGCAAGAGCCGTCAGAGCTTTCTCAAAGCAGGAATACGAAAAGGAACGTTTCAAGGACAATGCCGAAGATATTGAAAAGGCGGCAGTAAGGGCAGGCAAAATCTCAGCTTTACTCAGCCCTGTCAATGCTATCATTCTCAACCTCGCTATTGTTGCAATAATCTGGTTTGGCGGATTCTCGGTAAATGTCGGCGACCTCACACAAGGTCAGGTAATCGCACTTGTTAACTACATGAATCAGATCCTGCTTGCACTTGTGGTTGTTGCAAACCTTGTTGTTATCTTTACAAAGTCGGCTGCTTGCGCAGCAAGAGTAAACGAGATACTTGACGCTAAGCCCTCTATTGTAGGAAAAGAAACAACAGAAGAAAGCACCGACTCCTCTGCTCCGGCTGTAAAGTTTGACGACGTATCTTTCAGCTATCACGACAACAGCGAATATGCGCTTGAAGATATTTCATTCACAGCCGAAAAGGGACAGACTATCGGTATCATAGGCGGTACGGGCAGCGGTAAATCAACGCTTATCAACCTTATCCCCCGATTCTATGATACGTCTAAGGGTTCTGTAAATGTCTACGGAACAGATGTCCGCAACTACAGCCTCGGTGATCTGCGAACAAAGATTGCTGTCGTTCCTCAGAAAGCCGTACTTTTCAGCGGTACTATCCGTGAAAACATGAAGTGGGGCGGAGATGATATAACCGACGAGCAGATATGGCGTGCGCTTAAGATCTCTCAGGCTTACGAGTTTGTTGAAAAGCTCGAAAACGGACTTGATTATGAGATACTGCAGGGCGGTAAAAACCTTTCGGGAGGTCAGAAGCAAAGACTTACTATTGCCCGTGCGATAGCCGCCGATCCCGAAATTCTGATACTTGACGACAGTGCAAGTGCGCTCGACTTTGCTACAGACGCAAAGCTGAGAACGGCAATCAAAGAAAACTGCACAAATATGACTGTATTCCTGATTTCTCAGAGAGCAAATACAGTAAAAAATGCCGATCAGATAATCGTACTTGATGACGGTAAGATGGTCGGTATAGGCACACATAAAGAACTGTTACAGAGCTGTACGGATTACTGTCAGATATGTCTTACACAGTTCAGTGCGGAAGAACTTGAAAAGGAGATAAACGGCAATGAGTAAGAAAAACAACGACAGCAGTTTTACTGTCCTTGCCAAGTTGCTGAGATACACAAAACCTTATACGTTCTATCTCGTTTTCACGATAACCAGTGCTGTTGTAAGTGCGATCGCAACGCTGTATGCACCTGTTCTCATCGGTGAGGCAGTCGACTTTATAATCGATATAAACAATGTAAACTTTGAGAAAATTCTTCCTATAATCATCAAGCTTGCAATTGTAGTTCTTATAGGTGCAGGATTCCAATGGTTCATGGGATATTGCACAAACATACTTACTCAAAGAACTGTAAGGGATCTGAGGACAGACGCTTTCAACAAGCTCCAGCGTGTACCGCTGAGATATATTGACTCCACTCCGCACGGTGATATAATCGGCAGAGTCGTTGCTGATATTGATGCCGTTTCGGACGGACTTTTACAGGGATTTCAGCAGATATTCACAGGCTCTGTCACGATAATCGGAACGCTGTGCTTTATGTTCTCGATAAATGTCGGTATTGCGCTTGTAGTTATCCTTATCACACCTGTGTCACTGCTTGTGGCTTCAACTATAGCAAGACTTTGCTCCAAGAAGTTTAAGGAACAGGCGGCACTCAGAGGTCAGATCACGGGACTTGCCGAGGAATATATCGGAAATCAGAAGGTTGTTAAGGCTTTCTCCCGTGAAGAATACAGCGAGGAGAAATTTGAAGAACTTAACGCAAAGCTGTATAAGGTCGGCTCAAGAGCGCAGTTCTACTCTGCTCTTACAAACCCCTCAACTCGATTTGTAAACGGTCTTGTTTATGCCGGTGTCGGAATTTTCGGTGCGCTCAGCGCTATCGGCGGCGGTATCACGGTAGGTCAGCTTTCAGCTTTCTTATCCTACGCAAACCAGTACACAAAGCCGTTTAACGAAATATCGGGCGTTGTTACCGAGTTACAGTCTGCGTTTGCTTCCGCAAGACGTATATTCGCTCTTACAGAAAGCGATGATGAAATTTCAGACGCTGACAACAAGGTGCTTACCGATGTTGACGGCAATGTTAAAATCGATCACGTTGACTTCTCTTACGTTCCCGAAAGAGAGCTTATCAAAGACCTTAACCTTGACGTAAAGAGCGGTCAGCAGATAGCAATTGTAGGACCTACGGGTTGCGGCAAAACCACTATAATCAATCTGCTCATGCGCTTCTATGATACTGACAAGGGCAGTATCTCGGTTGACGGAAACAATATCAAGGACGTTACCCGTGATTCGCTCAGACTGAGCTACGGTATGGTGCTTCAGGAAACGTGGATCTTTGAGGGTACTGTCCGTGAAAATATCGCATACGGAAAGCAGGGCGCTACGGAAGAAGAAATCGTAGCCGCAGCTAAAGTAGCTCACTGCCACAGCTTTATCAAGCGTATGAAAGACGGATACGACACGATAATAAGTGATAACGACGGTATTTCACAAGGTCAGAAGCAGCTTTTGTGCATTGCCCGTGTAATGCTTGCAATGCCGCCTATGCTGATTCTTGACGAGGCTACGAGCAGCATTGATACAAAGACAGAAATGAAAATTCAGAATGCTTTCGCAAAGATGACAAAGGGCAAGACGAGCTTTATAGTAGCGCACAGATTATCTACTATCAAGAACGCCGATACCATTCTTGTAATGGACAAGGGTAAAATTATTGAGATAGGTAATCATGAACAGCTTCTTGCAAAGAACGGATTCTATGCCGAGCTTTACAACAGTCAGTTCAAGAAATCTTAAACGATTTATAATGACAGCAATCGTAATGGTTGCTGTCATTTTTTGCCCGAATATAAGAAAACAGCTGTATGGTTTTTAGCCATACAGCTGTTATTTGTTTATTCACCGATTATTCTTCGGTTTCATCCTTTTTCTTGCGCTTGCCAAGCAGAAGACTTGCAGCTGCAAGTGCGGCTGTAGCAGATGCACCTGCTACTACTGCTCCGTTAAGTCCAACGCCGGTATTGGGGTTACCGTTTGTATTGTCAAAGTCGGTACGCTCAAGATTACCGTTGTTATCATCACCGTTTACACGTTCACCCTGAGGTGTTCTGTCATCGAAGTCAACCTCATCACCGTTTACACGGTCGTTGTCGGTATCCGTATCTGTGTCGGTATCCGTGTCAGTGTCTGTATCTGTGTCGGTATCAGTATCCGTGTCAGTATCGGTATCCGTATCGGTATCTGTGTCGGTATCCGTATCTGTGTCAGAATCCGTGTCAG
>CAVJKI010000116.1:0-6665 GCA_963649995.1 Sodaliphilus sp. | reverse complement strand
TTTTATTTTTCTGTTTGGCTCTTGGTTTCCCCAACATTTATTATAGAGCCTAAATTCATCACGGCGGTGCTTTATATCCTGCTTTCTCATATAAAATATCCCCCGACTTTTTGCAATCGGGGGATAAACTATAACTGAAAGATTACTTCATCTTTTCGATAGAAAGCATTATCTTTTCCATCTTTTCCTGTGCCTTTGCAAGCTTTACACGCTCGTTTTCGATCTGCTGTGCAGGTGCTTTTGACAGGAAGCCCTGATTACTGAGCTTACCTGAAAGGAAGTCTATATCCTTCTGAGCCGCCTTGCGTTCCTTTTCAAGTCTTGCAAGCTCCTTTTCCTTGTCAACAAGCTCACCCATAGGCATGAATATTCTTGCGTTTGCCGTAACTATAGTTACCATGTCGTCGCTTGTTTCCGCCTTTTCCGATACAGTCAGCTCGCCTGCGCCCGCAAGACGCTCAAAGAATGCCTTAGCACCCTCGAACAGCGATTTTTCGGCTGTTTCAATGTGCATTGTTACCTTCTTTGACGGCGGTACGTTAAGCTCGTTACGCTGTACACGGATAGCACGGATAGCGTCAACTACCTTTGCAAAGTCTGTCTGCTCAGCCGCAAAATGAAGTGTTTCGTCATATACGGGCCATGCCGAGATCATAATGCTTTCGGGGTTGTTGTCCTTATCGGCAACTATAGGCATCGACTGCCATATTTCTTCTGTGATGAACGGCATAAAGGGATGTAACAGCTTTAAGATGCCCTGCATAACGTAAACGAGTACGTTCTGAGCGGCACGGGCTGTTTCTCCTCCTGCGGCAATACGGGGCTTTGTAAGCTCAATATACCAGTCGCAGTAAACGTCCCAGATAAAGTCGAACAGATTCTGTACCGCAACGCCAAGCTCATAGCTGTCAAGATTTGCGGTAACATTCTTGATAAGGTCATTGTACAGCGATAATATCCACTTATCCTCGATAGGAAGCTGTTCGGGAAGAACTGCGCCCTCCATATCCTCGGGAAGATTCATAAGAATATATCTCGATGCGTTCCACAGCTTGTTTGCAAAGTTACGGGAATTTGTAACCTTTGTTTCTGTCCAACGCATATCGTTACCGGGTGCATTACCCGTAACAAGAGTAAGACGCAGTGCGTCCGCACCGTACTTGTCGATAACCTCAAGCGGATCAACGCCGTTGCCGAGCGACTTACTCATCTTTCTGCCTTGCTCGTCACGGACAAGACCGTGTATAAGTACGTCCTTGAAAGGCTTCTGACCTGTATGCTCAAGTCCGCTGAATATCATTCTTGCAACCCAGAACGGGATAATGTCATAGCCTGTAACAAGTGTATTTGTAGGATAGAAATACTCAAGGTCAGCCGTCTTGTCGGGCCAGCCGAGTGTTGAGAACGGCCATAATGCAGATGAGAACCATGTATCAAGCGTATCCTCGTCCTGCTTCATCGGCGCACCGCACTTCGGGCAGGTGTCTATGCCGTCAAGAGTGATCTCTGTATGTCCGCACTCCTTGTTCTGGCAGTAGTAAGCAGGGATTCTGTGTCCCCACCAGAGCTGACGGGAAATGCACCAGTCACGGATATTTTCCATCCAGTAGAGATAGCCGTTTTCAAATCTCTGAGGGATATATCTCAGCTCACCGCTCTTTACTACGTCTATAGCAGGCTGTGAAAGCTGTTTCATCGATACAAACCACTGATAGCTTGCTCTCGGCTCAACAGTAGTGCCGCAACGCTGACAGCAGCCTACATTGTGCTTATGAGGCTCAACCTTTACAAGTAAGCCCTGTGCTTCAAGGTCTGCTACCATAGCCTTTCTTGCTTCGTATCTGTCCATACCTGCGTACTTTCCGCCGATACCGTCCATTATTGTAGCGTCGTCGTTCATCATGTGGATTATCGGTAAGTTGTGGCGCTTGCCTACCTCAAAGTCATTAGGATCATGTGCAGGAGTGATCTTAACTACGCCTGTACCGAATTCCATATCAACATAATCATCGGCGATAACAGGAATTTCTCTGTCTGTAAGCGGGAGCTTTACCATCTTGCCTACTATGCTCTTATATCTTTCATCATCGGGGTGAACAGCTATGGCGCTGTCGCCGAGCAGTGTTTCGGGACGTGTTGTAGCTATCTCTACACTGCCGCTTCCGTCTGCGAGAGGATAGTTTATATGCCAGAAGAAGCCGTCCTGCTCCTCGTATTCGCACTCAATATCCGAAATAGATGTCTTACAGTTGGGACACCAGTTGATGATTCTTTCGCCGTGGTAGATAAGACCCTTGTTGTAAAGGTCGATAAATACCTTCTGTACCGCCTTTGAACAGCCCTCGTCAAGAGTGAAACGCTCTCTGTCCCAGTCGCATGACGAGCCGAGCTTCTTCAACTGCTGAACGATACGTCCGCCGTAAACTCTTTTCCATTCCCATGCACGCTCAAGAAAGCCTTCTCTGCCTACATCGTCCTTTGTAAGACCTTCTTCCTTCATTGCATTAACGATCTTCGCTTCTGTAGCGATAGAAGCGTGGTCCGTACCGGGGAGCCACAGTGCGCAGTAGCCCTGCATTCTCTTATAGCGGATAAGTATATCCTGTAATGTGTTGTCGAGAGCGTGTCCCATGTGGAGCTGTCCCGTTATGTTCGGAGGGGGGATAACTATGGTATAGGGCTTCTTCTTGGGATCTATTTCTGCGTGGAAGTATTTCTTTTCCTCCCATTCGTGGTAGAGCCTATCCTCAAAATCTTTAGGAGAATAGGTCTTTGCAAGTTCTTTCTTCATTTTATTTATATCCTTTCTTTGATTACCTGATATGAAACTAAGCCTCAACCCTTGCGAAAAGCTGTTCATCGGGGTCTACAAGCACCGTGTAATTGTTTGTGAATATGACCATACCGGGCTTTGAGCCGTTTGGCTTCTTTACAAACCTTATCCGTGTGTAGTCAACCGGCACCTTTGTGCTGTTCTGTGCCTTTGAGCAGTACGCCGCAAGGCTTGCCGCCTGTAAAATGGCATTGTCCGATATTTCGCCGTTCTTCGCCTTTATTATAACGTGCGAGCCTGCGATGTTCTTCGTGTGAAGCCACATATCATCGGGTTCGGCGGTCTTTACGGTCAGCTTATCGTTTTGTATGTTGTTCCTGCCGATATACACGTCGTAACCGTCATCGGTCACAAAATGCATGGGCGGTTTGGGCTTTACCTGTGTTTTCTTGTTGACGGTATTCGCATGGATATAGCCGTTTGCCGCTAATTCCTGCTTTATCTCGCTTATCTCGGCATTTGAAGTCGCACGGGATGCGGCGTCGAATACGCTGTCAATGTATATAAGCTCGTTTTCGCCGTCGGCAATCAGCTTTGTAAGCATTTTTTCGGCTTTTTCAAGCTTTTTGTACTCCGCATAGTATTTCTGGGCGTTCTGTGACGGTGTAAGCCTTACGTCAAGCGGAACAGTAACGGTTTCGCCCGTGGTGTAATCCTCGGCGGTAAGCTCCGTCATACCCTTTTCCATACGGTAGATATTTGCACTTACAACATCGCCGCGGACTCGGAATACCTCCCTTTCTCCGCACTGCGCAAGCTCGCCCTTTTGCAGTTCAAGTTTTCTTGCTATTCGCTCATAGGTATTCATCAGCATTTTAAGCAGATCCTTTGAGCGTTGCTTCATGCGCTCGTTTTCCGCTTTACTGCCGTAGAATATATCAAGCAGTGCATTTGCGCCGTCTGCGTGCGATACAAGCATCTGCGTGCCGTATTGCTCTATCGGCATAAAGCAGAAATCCTTATATGCGCCGCTCAGATCACGCAGTATTGTAAATCCGTCCTTACGGGCGACATATTCCCTCGCCTTTTTTACAAAGAAAAGCAAACGGTCATAGTTATCGTCCGTCATATCTTCAACCGCAAAGTCTGTATCCCTGCATGAATAATAGGCACACTCCCTTGTAAATACGGGTGATACACCCTCAAGGCAAGCGGTCATGTGCTTTGAAAGCTTTTTTCCCTCGCCCTGTTTTACAGCGTTTATAAGCTCGCCGTCCGAACAGGTAAGAAAATTGACACGGGACATATCCCTCGGCGGAGTTTCGTACACAATATTCGGCAGTATACGTCTTACCGATGAAACATCGTCCGTGATACGCTTGATACTGTCGATAACACGGTATACGCCGTCCTTTTTCGTCATCAGTATTATATTGCTGTGCCTGCCCATTATTTCGGCGGTAAGGCGGTTTACCACCATATCGCCTATTTCATTCATGCACTCAAAATCAAAGTTTATTATTCGCTCAAGCCCGTCCTGCGTTATATCGAGCAGCTTTCCGCCGCTGAGGTGCTTTCTGAGAAGCATACAGAACATAGGAGGCGCAGACGGATTTTCCGCTGTTCTCTCCGTCATGCCCACTCGTGCGGACATAGAATTTGAGCTTATCAGTATCTTATTGTGCTTTCCCGCACTGCGTATCGAAATTATTATCTCCTCACGGGAGGGCTGATAGACCTTGTCTATTCTTCCGCCGACTAGTCCCGCCGACAGCATTTCTGATACTACGCAGTGAAGAAAAGTGCCGTCAAGTGACATCGGCAGTCCTTTCCGTCACACGTTAAATTATATATGAGCAGGGGTCTTTACTGCTCTGTGCGACAAATATCTGTGTATTATGGAATTTGCGGCTCAAAATACCGCAAAGGTGATTGCAAAGTATATTTTCCGTGTAGAAATGACCTGCGTCTATAATGCAGAAATCCCTGTTCACAGCGTCTATCCACACATTGTGCTTTATATCTCCCGTTATAAGAGCGTCACAGCCTGCGGACACAGCAAACGGTAATGTGCTTCCGCCTGAGCCTGAGCATACAGCCACACGCTTTATCGGTCTGTCTGTTTCGGTATAGCGCACCACCGTGCAGTCGAAAGCCTTTTTGCAATATTCCGCAAGCGCCTTTGAATGTGTAGCTATCGGCAGATCGCATATCTTGCCGTAGCCTGTGCCGTCGGGCATAATAGGCTCAAGCACCTTGTCCGAGCGTTCAAATTCCAGCAGGTCAAGCATAAGGTCGGTAACGCCGTCCTTTGCCATATCCGCATTGGTGTGCATACATATTGCGTTCAGCTTATTTCTTACAAGCTCGAAAACAGGCGTACCCTCTGTTACGCTTTTCAGCGGATCAAAAATTACGGGGTGGTGGGAAATGATAAGATTAGCCTTGCTTGTCACCGCTTCTTTTATAACATCGTTGGTTATGTCAAGGCAAAGGCAAATGCCTTTGACAGTTGCGTTCATATCTCCGACAAGAAATCCGCTGTTATCAAACTTGTCCTGCACCTTAAACGGTGCATATTCATTAAGAAATTCATAGATAGCGCTTACTTTCATAACCTTACCCCGATTTATAATGTTTTTATTATCTTTTCTATTTCTCTTGCGGCACTGAGCAGTTTTTCGCTTTTTTCGGTGTCGGCTACTGCACAGCTTTCGCCTGCACGTCTGAGCTTTTCGCATATTGCGGTAAGATATTCCTTATCGGTCACTTTTCCGGCATGAGCAAAAGCGTCCGTAATATCGCATTTTTCACCACCGAAGTACACCGACATTATAACATAATTTCTGTCGTTTTCTCTTGCGGTAAGCTCTTTTTCAATATAAAAGCCGTTTTTATAAAGCTCTCGTCTGAGGATCTCCGCCTTTGTCATCGGCTGGAGAATAAAATGCGTGTTTTCACTTAAAAAGCGACAGCCTGATATTATCCTCGCTATAAGCTCGCCGCCCATACCTGCGATAATAATATCGTCCGCATAATCTATTTTTTCAAGTCCGTCGGACAGCACAAGGCGCACCGCATCTTCTTTTCCTATGTAGTGCAGTACCGTCTGCTTTGCGGAAAGCAGAGGTCCTTCGTTTATATCCGCCGCCGTGAGTTTTCTTTCACCGTCAAGATAAAGCCTGCAAGGGAGCAGGGCATGATCCGTACCGACATCGCATATTTCTCCGCCTTTACGCACCATTCCTGCTGCCGCCGCAAGCCTCGGCGAGAGCGTCAGCTCCTGCATCAGTTGCCGACTGCCTCGTTAAGCTTCTTTACCAGCTCGTCTGCGTCAACGCCGTGTACGTCGCAGGCCTGTGCTACACTTTCGCCTCTTGATGCAGGACAGCCTAAGCAGTGCATACCCATTTCAAGGAAGAAAGGAGCTGTAACCTCTCCGTGTGCGTCTAAAATATCGCCGATTATAGAATCCTTTGTGATGATCATGATTTTTTACATTCCTTCCGATAGAAATTTCAGTATATAAATATACATTATTTATTATACACCAATCCGAGCGGAATTACAATAGCGGAAATGAAAGTTTACGATATAAGCGGACGGGAGGCAAGTGCCTACTTGCTTTATAGTTTGCCTTTCATAAGCACAAGCGTATTGGCACATTTTCAAAACTTGCAACATTGCTGTTATTCTCAAAGTTACAGCATATACCCAACACTCTTGCCTCCCCTTTTTCGAGGGCGGGCACGGATGCCCGAAGTTGAACGCCCGGAGTTTTGCAGGACGCAAAACAAACAAAGCGTTCATTAAAAGGCAAGGTATGGTGCTTGGCGAGGGGTAGTAGTGCTTTTGTGAGGATTGCAAAGACGTATTTGATTGTTATTGCGGG
>CAVJKI010000115.1:0-6676 GCA_963649995.1 Sodaliphilus sp. | reverse complement strand
CGTGCTGACAAGGAGTTAATAATCTCGTGACCTTATCAGTGCAACTGCACTATCACCGAAACCCAAAGACCCGCTGTCCCAAGATATTTGTACCGTCCCTTGGTACAACAGAGCGTCAGCGTTCGGCTTAACCTGCTTTTAAAACGCAATCGTTTGTGTGTCTTATTGCCAACACCCCCTCAGCGGAGTGGGGGTGTGGGTAAGGAAAGAGGGATGCCACGCTGAGCATTGCGAAAGCAATGCTCCCGCTCCTCTCGTCGCTCAAGAGGAATAACTGATTTAGGAGAAAACCTAAGGGGAGAGGGGAAAGCGCCTTCGGAGCGCCTTTCCCTCTCCCCTTGGGTTGTCTCCCGCGTACATATTGACATGTGTATTAATTGGAATAGCGAACCCGAGAAGTGCTATCCTACGAAAAGCACTATCGGTAGCTTTTTGCCGCAGTAAATTATGAACAATATAACAGAAGTATTTACAACAAAAGCTTTTTCAACAGTCTGATCTTCCCATACCGAAGGCTATCTGTTTTCACAATATCAACATAATCTTTCAGCAAAGCTACACCATATATAGCTGTATATCAGCATAAAATGGGAAATATTCACTTGACTTTTTGTCACTGATGGGATATACTATATAGTGTACAAAGAAAAACCGTACATCTCAGACGACAGGAAAAAGCGTTATGCTTCTGCCGCACGGAGGGTAAAAATGAAAAAAATCGCAGTCACTTTGCTTACTATGGCGCTTGCTGTTTCGACAGCGGTCACAATAAGCGGATGCGGCTCAGATACATCATCTTCGGATAATTCAACACCCGACATACCATCAACGACACCGCAGAGCAGCAGTTCAGAACCTTCGTCGCAACAGACAACGGTATCGGATATAGTGTCGCTTCCCGAAAGCAGTGATGAAAGCAGTAACGATAACAGCACTGCGAATGACGATCTTCGCAATCAGATCGTAGCAACTGCGGAAGCGCTCGTCGGCATTGACTATGTCAGCGGCATGGCGACACCTGAGCAGGGCTTTGACAATTCGGGACTTATATATTATGTTCTGCGTGAAAACGGATTTATAAATTGTCCGAGAGGTACAGCCGCACAAAAAGAGATGGGTACTTCAATAGATTTTGACGCTGTTGAACCCGGAGATATTTTGTTCTTTACAGATAAGGATGCCGAAACAGGCGAGAATATCGACTTCGGAGGTATCTACACGGGTAACGGTCAGCTTATATACAGCCCTTACCCCGGCGAAAAAGTAAAGTTCGCCGATATAAACAGCACTTATTGGAAAAACAGCTTCAGCCGTGCAATAAGAGTTGCTTGATTTTTGATAATGACATTGTCCTTCATATAAAACTACAGGAACGCCGTCTGCTTATGCAGGCGGTGTTTTTGTGTGTTTTCGGAAAAAACGCCTTTGTTACCGTTTTGTAACCGTTGTTACCGTTTTGTAACCATTTGTAACCAAATTGTTACCGTATTGTAACCGAATTTTAATTGCTTTTTGCTTTTTTTGTGCTATACTTAAATCAAAGACAAGGAACGCTAAAGTAAAGGTTGTGATTCTATGAAAAAGAAATTATCATTGGTTTTAGCATTATTTACCGTTGTGGCTTTGACCTCGCTTACCGCTTGCTCCGACAACAATGCGGACGAGAAGAGCAGTCAGCCGCAAAGCAACGTATCAAGCTCGCAGGAACAAAGCTCCGACGCCTCGTCCGACAACCAATCCTCTGACGATACTTCATCGGCTGTTACTTCAAGCGACGATACTTCATCAGACGACAGCTCAGGCGATGATACATCTTCGGACGACACCTCAAGCGACGATACTTCATCAGACGACAGCTCAGGCGATGATACATCATCGGACGATACCTCAAGCGACACTTCGGGCGATGATACTTCATCGGGTGATGACACCTCGTCAGACAACACTTCAAGCGATACCGAGCCTGTAGCGCCCTTCGAAAAAGGCGACGCTATCGCAAAGGCGGCATACGATATGCTTGATAAGCCGTTCACAGACGGCGGTTACACTCCCGAAACAGGCTTTGACAACTCAGGTCTTATCTACTATGCGGTGACAAGCTCAGGCGTTGATTGCCCCAGAGGTCTTACCGCACAGAAGGATATGGGCAAGGAGGTTGCTCTTTCCGCTCTGCAAAAGGGTGATATAGTATTCATAAAGGACGGCGATTCGTTCTTCGGCGGTGTATATACAGGCGACGATACAATGGTATTCAGTCCTTATCCCGGACAAAAGGTCCGCACCGCAAGCTTAAAGTCGGTATATTATATCAACAACTTCTTAAAGGCTGTAAGAGTGGGTTAAACGCTTTTATTGCACCGCTTTTCCAACGCTCCTTCAATACGCTGAAATAACCGCAGAAGCAATTTTATAACGCATATCAATATTTCACTAACATCTTCCTCCACGCTTTGGATCATTACAACAGCTTTCACGCAACGATTTCAAACATTACACCAGCATAATGATACCGTCTGACAATTTTCATACTAAGGCTGCATTGCAGCAAATTCTCCTCTCTTATATATTTGCCCCCTCGGCGAAACCGAGGGGGCAAAATCTTTTTTATGAATAATGTCTTTTCCGCTTGATTTTCACTATTCAAACTGTTACAATTAGATTAAACTTATATGCCGAAAGGAAAAACGGTTATGGAAAAACAAAGGATTTTATTCAATGATAACTGGAAATTTGCTCTTACCGAGCCTGACAGTGATGAAACAGCTCTGGAAAATATACATTGGTACAATGTCGAGATACCGCACGACTGGCTTATAGGGGATACCGCAAATCTCTATAAATCAGGCTGCGGCTGGTACGAAAAGCACTTCAGTGTTGACAAGCTTGAAAAAGACGATTGCTATATAATAATTTTTGACGGCGTTTATATGGATACTACCGTTTACGTCAACGGTATAAAAATAGGCGAGTGGAAATACGGCTATACAACCTTTGATTTTGATATAACCGACGCTCTCAAAAGCGGAGATAACCGCATTTTAGTAAGAGTAAACCATAAAGCTCCGAATACACGCTGGTACAGCGGTGCGGGAATATACAGAAACGTATGGCTCAGAAAAACCTCACGCAGTCATATTGCGGAAAACGGCGTATATATCAACGCAAAATGCAGTGACAACGACCGCAAGGAACAGGGTAAATGGCGTGTAACCACGCTTGTAAATTTATCAAAGGTCGTATGCGGCACAATAAGATATAATGCCTCCGACCCATCAGGCAAGGAACATTATGTATGCGAACGCAGAATATGCGGCAAGAACGATAAGCTGATATTCTATGTTGACGCTCCGAAGCTGTGGGATATAGTTGTACCCAATATATACACAATGTCGGTCACGCTTTTTGATGAGGACGGAAACCAACTTGACGAGGTATCGACTGCATTCGGCTTCAGATCATTAAAATTCTGCCCTGATGAGGGCTTCCTGCTCAACGGCATAAGGGTAAAGCTGAACGGTGTTTGTATGCACCACGACCTCGGCGCACTCGGTGCGGCTGTAAATTACGATGCCACACTCCGTCAGCTTACAAAGCTCAGGGAGATGGGTGTAAATGCGATCCGTACAAGCCATAACCCTCCGTCCAGAGAGCTTATGGAGCTTTGCGACCGTATGGGCTTCCTTGTTGACAGCGAAATATTTGATATGTGGGAGCTTGCGAAGAACGAAAACGACTACCACAGATTCTTCCCCGACTGGTATAAGAAGGACGTTGCGGCATGGATACAGCGTGACCGCAATCACCCGTCGGTTATAATGTGGAGCATAGGAAACGAAATATACGATACGCATAAAAGTCCGAGAGGCCTTGAAGTAGCAAAAATGCTCCGTGATGAGGTCGAAAAAAACGAACCCATGCACAACGCACTGCCTACAATAGCGTCAAACTATATGCAGTGGGAGAATGCGCAGAATGTAGCGGATTATCTTAAGCTCGCAGGCTATAACTATGCAGAAAAGCTGTATGACGAACATCACGACAAGCACCCCGATTGGGTTATTTACGGCAGTGAAACCGCATCAACAGTGCGTTCAAGAGGAATTTACCATTTCCCGTACAACACATCGCTTTTGGTTTACGACGATCTTCAATGCTCTGATCTCGGAAACAGCGTAGTAAACTGGGGTGCATCACCGCTGAAATCATACGCTATGGATACTGCCGCAGAATATTCAATGGGTCAGTTTGTCTGGACGGGCTTCGACTATATAGGAGAGCCTACCCCGTACAGCGCCAAAAACTCATACTTCGGTATAATCGACACGGCGGGCTTTGAAAAAGATTCTTTCTGGTTCTATAAATCGGTATGGGATATATCCTGTGAATATCCATTCCTGCATATATCCCCGTGCTATTGGGACTTCAACGAGGGCCAGCTGATAGATGTCATTGTTTATTCAAACCTGCCGTATATCAGACTTCATTACTGCGGACAGATGTATGACGGTCGGATGATCGACCGCAAAACAGAGGAGCATCTCTGCGCTCATTTCAAAGTTCCGTTCCATAAGAACAAGCCGCTTGCAGTAAGAGGCTACCGCAGTAAAGACTGCTCTGCGGACGATTATGAAAAGGAAGAAGTGCTGTTCACTTCTCTTGACCCGCACAGCGTGAATATGCACAGCGACAAGTCGGAAATCATCGCAGACGGAAGATCACTTGCATTTGTAACGATAACTGCCGAGGACGTTATGGGACAGGAAGTTCCGAACGCCGTGAACAGAATAAAGCTGACTGTCAGCGGAGCAGGCAGACTGGCAGGGCTTGACAACGGTGACAGCACGGATTATGACAGCTATAAGGGCGATAACAAAAAGCTGTTCTCAGGAAAGTTGCTTGCCATTATTGAATCGACCTTTGAAACGGGAGATATTATCATCACCGCCGAGAGCGAGGGCTTACAGCCTAAAACGATAACGCTGAAGGCGGTCGCTCCGAAAACAGCGCCGCAGGGTATCAGCGTAGTCACGGAAAACGTATTTCCCGCGGTAACCACTCCGTATACAAAGGAAATCCCCGTAAGAAGGATCGAGCTTTCCGACAGCGGAAACCGCATGCTTACAAAGCAGCAGGACACCTGTGAAATTACGGTTAAGCTTTACCCCGAAAACGCAACCTATCACGATATAGAGTTCAGGTGCTGTGCGGACAACGGCGTTGAGATCAGCTTTGCAAAGGTTATTTCCTTTGACGGCAATACAGCAACGCTCAAAGCGTTCGGCGACGGTAAATTCCGCCTGAGAGCATACTCAAAGAACGGCACGGATATACCCGTAATAATTTCCGAGCTTGAATATGCGGCAGAAGGACTTGGCAAGGCGGAAAAAGACCCGTATATCTTTACTGCCGCCTGCCTGTGCGATTTCTCAAACGTTCCCGTTACCACCATAGACAGAGGCTCTCTCGGCGGCTTTGACGGAAGAACAGTAATCGGCTTCAACTCGGTTGATTTCGGCGACGGTACAAAGAGCATAACAATAAGCGTCGGAAACTGCGGCGGCGGTGAGGATTACCCCGTTGAGCTGTATCTCGGAGATGCGGACAACGGCGGCGAATATATCGTCACATTCGGCATTAAGAATAACGGCGGCTGGGACAGAGCATATCCGCAGACATTCGACTTACCGAGAAGAATAAGCGGAATACATGATATAAGCTTTGTTATAAACGATTCCTGCATATTCGGCGGCTTTGAATTTGCAAAATATGACCGTGCCTATGCCGAAAATGCGGCGGCAGATAACGACAACCTTTACGGCGACGATTACAAGGTCAACGGCTCGTGCGTTGAGGAGATCGGCAATAACGTAGTAATAGAATTCAACAATCTTGATTTTGCCGACGGTGCGGACAAAATAACCGTTACGGGCAGAACGCCGCTTGACAACTGCACAATACAGCTCAGAGTAAACGATGAAAACGGCAATCAGACGACCCGCCTGCTTGAATTCCCTCATTCTGACGGATATACTCCGATCACCTTCAACATCGACCGTATCATAGGCAAGAACAATATTGCATTTGTATTCCTGCCCGGCACACAGTTTGATATGTCGTCATTCAGATTCATAAAAGCAGAATAACTCATATAACAGCCGCAGGTCTCCTGCGGCTGTCAGCTTGTAGAAAAAGTCTTTTGTGATGTGCTTCTGTAATATCATTTGGTATTTATTCATGGTTGGTGCAACGGGCGGGGCAAGCCACCGCCCCTACAAGAAATTGAAAATAATAGTAACTATATCAAATTGTTAGAGCTGATAAAAAACATTGCGGCAATAAAAAATATATCGTCAACAACGCTAAAAACATCTTCTGTACTTGTAAGGCATTAATAGTTTCGTGACATTATCAGTACAACTGCACTATCACCGAAATCCAAAAAAACCGCTGTCCTAAGATATTTGTACCGTCCCTTGGCACAACAGAGCGTCAGCGTTCGGCTTGATCTGCTTTTTAAACACAATCGTTTGTGTGTCTTATCGCCAACACCCCCGTTGGCGGAAGGGGTGAGGAGTCAGGAAAGAGGGAGCCACGAGGGAGAAAACCTAAGGGGAGAGGGGAAAGCGCCTTCGGAGCGCCTTTCCCTCTCCCCTTGGGTTGTCTCCCGCGTACATAT
>CAVJKI010000114.1:0-6704 GCA_963649995.1 Sodaliphilus sp. | reverse complement strand
GGCCTATGGTTACAAAACCTGTTGATATCGGCGGTTTAGGCTTCAACTTCAAGTGGAACATGGGCTGGATGAATGATATGCTTGCGTATATGTCGATGAGTCCTGAGTACAGACAGTACAACCATGACAAGCTGACATTCTCGTTCTATTACGCATTCTCCGAAAACTACATACTTCCGATCTCACATGACGAGGTAGTTTACGGTAAATGCTCAATGCTCGACAAAATGAGCGGACCGAGAGAAAAGCGTTTCGCATCGCTTAGAACATTCCTTGCATATATGACCGCCCACCCCGGAAAGAAGCTCATGTTCATGGGGCAGGAGTTCGCACAGTTCAAGGAGTGGAATTACAAGACAGGTCTTGACTGGGATATTCTGAAATTCCCCGAACACGCTCAGTATCAATTGTTCGTAAAGGCTATGAACAAGTTCTATCTCGATAACAAGCCTTTATGGGAGATCGACTACGACTGGAGCGGTTTCAGCTGGATATCAAACGATGATAATCAGAACAGCGTTATCATTTTCAGACGTATTGCGTCAAACGGCGATGAGCTTATCGCAGTATGCAACTTCCTGCCGAACGAACACGAGCATTACAGCTTCGGCGTTCCTTATTATGCCGACTATAAGGAAGTGTTCACAACAGACGATAAGAAGTTCGGCGGCGAAAGCGACGGTAATGCATCATATACAGCAAAGTGCGAGGGCATGCACGGACTTGAGTATTCGATAACCGTGAAGATCCCTGCAATGTCTGCAATATTCTTAAAGCTCGTCAACAAGCGCAGCCCCGACAGCGACAAGCCGAAATCCGAGCCTGCCGCAAAGTCCGTTGCCGAAAAGGCAGAGGAAACGGTTGAAAAGCCCACAGCAAAAACAGCTAAAAAGCCTGTCGCAAAGATCGGCGCCGCTGCCAAGCCTTCCGCAAAGAAGACTGCGGCAAAAAAGCCCGAAAAGAAAGCAAATACAGCGAACCGTAAGAAAAACGGCACAGCTAAGAAATAAATAACGGAGGAACTTATTTATGAAACATGTTAAGAAGGAATGTGTGGCAATGTTGCTTGCAGGCGGTCAGGGCAGCAGACTTTACGCTCTGACAAAGGATATGGCTAAGCCTGCTGTTCCTTACGGCGGTAAATACAGAATTATTGATTTTCCGCTTTCAAACTGCGTAAACAGCGGCATTGATACTGTCGGCGTGCTTACACAGTATCAGCCTCTCGTGCTTAACGAATATATCGGCAACGGTCACCCCTGGGGACTTGACAGAGTTCACGGCGGTGTTCATGTACTGCCTCCCTATGAGTCATCATCGGGTAAGTCATGGTACGAGGGTACAGCAAACGCTATTTACCAGAATATAAGCTTTATCGACAGATATAACCCCGATTATGTAGCAGTGCTTTCGGGCGACCACATCTACAAGATGAACTACAATAAGATGCTCGAATTCCACAAGTCACACAATGCGGACGCTACAATAGCAGTTCTTGAAGTACCGTGGGAAGAAGCTCCCCGTTTCGGTATCATGAGCGCAGACGAAAATGACGTTATTTACGAATTTGCGGAGAAGCCTGCACAGCCCAAGTCAAACCTTGCTTCAATGGGCGTTTACATATTCTCATGGCAGAATCTGAAAAAACACCTCATCGCAAACGAAAACGACGAGGGCGCAAGCAAGGACTTCGGTAAGAACATTATCCCTGCAATGCTTGCAGAGGGTAACAAGCTTGTAGCATACCACTTTGACGGCTACTGGAAGGATGTCGGAACGATCGACAGCTTATGGGAAGCAAACATGGATCTTCTCGATCCCAATGTTCCGCTCGACCTCCACGATTCAAGATGGAGAATCTATTCAAGAAACCCCGTAATGCCTCCCCACTATGCAAGCTCCGAGAGCGTTATTCAGAACTCTCTTATTTCCGAGGGCTGCAACATTGAAGGTCACATTGACTTCTCCGTGCTTTTTGCAGGCGTAACGATCGAGCCGGGTGCAGTAGTCCGTGACAGTATCATAATGCCCAACACAACGATAAAGAAGGGCGCAGTAGTTGAATATGCTATTGTCGGCGAGGATTGTGTAATAGGCGAAAACGTTAAGGTCGGCGCAAGACCCGAGTCCATAGAAGACAAGGATACATGGGGCGTTGCGGTAATCGGACACGGCGTAACTATAAGTGATAATGCAGAGATTAAGCCTAAGGCAATGATCTCGGCAGATGTGTGAACGGGAGGAGAAGATAGAAATGGCTAATATGGCAAATGTACTCGGTCTGATTTTTGCTAATATGCACGAACAGGGCGTACCCGATCTTACAAAACAGCGCACACTTGCAAGCGTGCCTTTCGGCGGCAGATACAGAATGATAGATTTCCCGCTGTCAAACATGGTAAACAGCGACATTGACAATGTGGGTATAATCACAAAGGATAACTACTTATCGCTTATGGATCACTTAGGCTCAGGCGATGAGTGGGATCTTTCAAGAAAGACAGGCGGTATGCACCTGTTACCCCCTTACGGAAACAGCGGCGCACTTTACAGAGGCAGACTTGAAGCCATGGCTCAGGTAAAGCCTTTCATTGCAAGCTCTAACGCAGAATACGTTCTGCTTTCAGATGCAGATGTAGTTGCAAATATCGACTACAGACCTATAATCGACTTCCACGAGAAGAACGGTGCTGATATCACCGTAGTATACGGCAGAGGTTCATTCACAACAGAGCAGACGATGACAAAGACTGTTCTTGCCGTAAACCCCGACAACGTTATCACCGATGTTCTGATTCGTCCCGAGATCAGCGGCGAACACAATGTCAGCCTTAATATGTTCGTTGTAAGCAAGGACTTCCTGCTTAACGTTATCCGCGATGCAGAGAGCCGCAACCTTTACAGCTTTGAGGTTGACGTTCTCCAGAAGAAGCTCCACGAGATAAAGGTTCTCGGCTACAAGTTCGACAAGCCCTTTGCTCAGATCGACAGCATGGATACATACTTCAAGAGCAATATGAAGCTTGTTGACAAGAGCCTCAGAGATCATCTCTTTATGAGCGATGCTCCTATCTACACAAAGGTAAGAGATGATGCTCCCGCAAAGTACGGCATTGACGCTGATGTCAAGAATTCTCTTGTAGCGGACGGTTGTATAATCGAGGGTACAGTTGAAAACTGCGTACTGTTCAGAGGTGTTAAGATTGAAAAGGGCGCTAAGGTTAAGAACTGCATACTGATGCAGGATACTACAGTAGGCGCAAAGGCTGAAATGAACTTTGTCATTACAGATAAGAATGTTTCAATCAGCGAGTACCGCTCACTTGCAGGAACAGAAAGCTACCCCGTATTCGTAAATAAGGGCGCAACGGTTTGATCCGACAGCTTAAATAAGATTTCTCCCGCTGTTAATACGGCGGGGGATTTTTGCAGTAATTTTATACAGCTTTGTAACAGATAAAAGAGGTGACAATATTGAATAACGAAGAAACAAAATAGTATTACAGCAGCTTGACTGCCGAAGCTTTATGCGACTGCGTATATTGTTGTAACTATATCCGTGAAATCAGAAATGCCTATCCGAGGGTTGCGGAGTATCTGCTCACTTTAGGCGTTGATATAGAAAAGCCATTTGAAACGATTCCGCTTGAACCCGATGAAACAGGGTATATTGAATACATATCTTCCCAGTATATCATTATCGGAAATCCCGATGATTTCGATAAAACGGTTATTGATACGGTAACTGTTGACATAACCGACAGCCACCCGTCAACAGGTATCGATAAACCGCATTTTGTTATTGAAATATATCCTGTTCGGCTGAAACGGACAGCACACACAGATTGATTCTTTCGGCGTTGCCGACATACATAGCATCTGTATAAACCTGTTGAAATTCCCTCCCGTCTATGCTACAATATATCCATATCATATCAGATTTACAGGTGATAAAATGAATGCTGAAATTGACATATCAGAGGTTGTCCTTAAAACAAAGCGGCTTTTATTACGCCCCTGGCGAGAAGATGATCTGAACGATTTCTTTGAGTATGCAAGTGTTGAGGGTGTCGGAGAAATGGCAGGGTGGTCGCACCACAAAACAAAGGACGACACCAAGGCTATTCTTTCTCTGTTTATCAAAGAAAAAAAGACATTTACCATAGAGCGTGACGGAAAGGGTATCGGCTCGTTGGGTATTGAAAAATATGACGAGAATAAGCTCCCTGAGCCGGCAGACAAGTCGGGGTGAGAGCTTGGCTTTGTATTGTCAAAGGAGCATTGGGGAAACGGATATACGGCAGAAGCGGTTGCGGCTGTTATAGATTATCTGTTCAAAACCGTAGGACTTGACTTTATCATTTGCGGTTATTTTACCGATAATTCTCAGTCAAAAAGAGTGCAGGAAAAATGCGGATTCAAGTTCTTGAAATATAGTAAGCACGAAACTGCTTACGGCGTAACAAAAGAAGAATGTATAACTATTTTGTATAGGTAAATTGTAATTTATAGGAGATAGCCATGAAAAGTAAAATTATCTATTGTATGAATCTTCTCTGGACAAGTTTTATTGCATTTTCATTTCCAATATGTTTTGGTTGGATTTTTCTTGATATAACTGGACATTCAAAAGGCTATAGCTATGATTTAGGCTCGGAGAAGGATGTTTCTATAATGTTTGGCTGTATAGAACTGCTGATCTGGCTTGCTTTAGTATTACCTTCAAATATCTATGTGTTCCGGAAAACACTGTGTAGAGGCAAGGCATACCTGCTTGTCCTCATAACATTGTATATAGCTCTTGTTGCCATTTGTGTAATGACTATATATGGTGGTTGGGCATCATATGCAAAAGAAGTATTTAATGTATAAATTCCGGCTTATCACTCATATCACGGATGAAACTCATCCTCCACAAACATAAAAACGACTAAGGAACGCTCCCTTAGTCGTTTTACTTTTATCCGTATTTAAGCCTATCCATTAACACAGCTTTCAATCACATTTCCAATATCCCCGTCAATACAGATAGCCCTGTCACCGATCTCCCTCGGCGCATACGCCTCATTCATATTAACACAAGCGTAAACCGCTTTCGGCTCTCTCGCCGTCATCTGCATAAACGGATATTTTATTATCCCCGGTGTGTTAAATCCTACACCAAGCTCCAAAAACAGAATATGAAGATTTCTGTGCCTGCGGATAAATTCTTCATAACGCTCAGCGGCGGCATACCAGCCATCGTCCTGTACAAAGCTGTCGTCACATCTCAGGTTCATAGCCATAGGTTTGCCGCAGTGAGGACATTCCGGGATAAGCTCGTCTGGGATTTTCATGTTGCGTTGTTCTTTTACAATGGTACGAACCGCACTTTCGTTGTCAAAGGTTTCGTTGCAACATGGCTCACTGCATTGCCACAAGCCGTAATCACCCTGCGTGTAGAACAGCCGCTTTTTATCAAATCCCGCAAGCTGAAACTGATGGTCAACATTCGTTGTCAGCACAAAATAATCCTTGCCCGATACCGCTTTAAGTAAGTCCTTGTACGGCTTTTCGACCGTAACATCATAGCGGTTTATCAGAATATGCCGTGACCACCATGCCCAGTATTCGTTGAGCGTTTCAAACGGATAGAATCTGCCCGAATACATATCGGTGATACCATACTTTTCGTGAAAATCGGCGAAGTGTTTTTCAAAGCGTTCACCGCTGTAGTCAAAGCCTGCCGATGCGGAAAGTCCTGCACCTGCACCTATTATGATTGCGTCGGCGGCAGCTATCTCGTCTTTAAGACGGCTCAGCTTATCCGAGTAATTGTCTGTAGATCTCATAGTCGGCATTTAAAAACATTGAATATCACCTCAATATCGTGGTTTTTCAGAAATTCTCTTACTGTCTGCACGGCAATTTCTGCCGCCTTATCCTGCGGAAAGCCGAAAACTCCCGTTGAAATACAGCAAAAGGCTATGCTTTTGATCCCGTTTGCCACTGCAAGCTCAATGCACGAGCGATAACAGGAGGATAAATGCTTTTCATCTTTCTTTGTTACCATGCCGCCGATATACGGACCGACCGTGTGGATAACATATCTGCACGGCAGGTTATATGCCTTTGTGATTTTGACTTGCCCGATCGGCTCATTGTGACCTTGCTTCTGCATTATTTGCGCACATTCAAGCCGTAGTTGAATACCTGCATAGGTGTGTATGGCGTTATCAATACAACCGTGACAAGGACAGAAGCAACCGAGCATTTCGGAATTTGCGGCGTTGACTATCGCATCACATTTCAGCGTTGTTATATCGCCTTGCCACAGATAAAGGTTATCCTTGACGGGCGATAAGTCGGACAGTGCGGTAATTCTTTTTCCTTTGTTGCCGTGTGCAGATATTCGTCCTGAATTGTCAGAAAATCATTGCCCGCAGGATGCGGCATACGGACATTCATTAGAGAACGGAGCAAGCGCTTCTGCTCGTCCTCCGATTCGGGAATCGCTATACCGCTGTATTGCTTATTTTTCTCCAGAAGCTTATTTATAAGGTAAATTCTTCTTTCTTCCTGTGTCATATCTGCTTCTTGTAACGGTGTCGAAAAATGTTTTAACTTGATTGCGCAAAGAAGAAGCCTGCCGTCATATCAAGATAGTTTGGGCAGATTATAATAACAAGTGCAACAGAAAAAAGGTAGACTTCATATCAACTTTA
>CAVJKI010000113.1:0-6710 GCA_963649995.1 Sodaliphilus sp. | reverse complement strand
CTAAAGTGCTTGAATTTGAACTTTTGGTGTGTTATTATTAGCTCAAGGACAGAGAGTAAAGTCCAAAAGAGTTTAAAACAGCTCAAACAAATAATATCATGATATTTAGTAAGAGGTTTTAGTATGCTGACAGAAGAACGTCATTCCTTAATAATCAAGGCGTTAAATGAGCGTGCGAGCGTAACGATCGCAGAGCTTGCGAAAATTCTTGATGTTTCTGCATCGACTGTAAAGCGTGATCTGATTATTCTTGCAAATGAGGGTAAAATAATTAAAGTGCGCGGCGGCGCAATGTCGAAGAACGAAAGTTTTTCATCGGTTGAAAAGAACGTTGAAGAAAAAGCGTCGATATGCACCGAAGAAAAAATGACTATCGCAAGATACGCCGCAAAGCTTATAGAAAAAGGCGATTTCGTTTTTCTCGATGCAGGCACAACGACCGAAAAGATAATAGACCATCTTGAAGTCAAGGACGTAACATTCGTGACAAACGGCTTTATCCACGCTAAGAAATTAGCGGCAAAGGGCTATAAAGTATTCATCACAGGCGGAGAAATAAAGGCAAGCACAGAGGCTATTGTCGGTGCGGAATGTGTACTCACACTTAAAAATTACAACTTCACAAAGTGTTTTATGGGTACAAACGGCATATCGCTGACAGCAGGCTTTACAACTCCCGATGTGAACGAAGCAAGAGTAAAATCCGCCGCTATCGAAAGCAGCCGTGAGGTTTACGTCTTAGCCGACCATTCAAAGTTTGACGAGGTAAGCTCGGCGACATTCGCAGGACTTGGCAAGGCTGTCATAATCACAGACAGAATACCTAACAGAAAGTATAAAGACGCAGCAGACATTACGGAGGTAGGACAATGATATATACGGTAACATTCAACCCAGCCGTTGATTATATCGTACACACTAAAGAGCTTACGGCAGGAGCGGTAAACCGTTCCGACAGCGAGAAAATTTATTTCGGCGGAAAGGGAATAAACGTTTCGCTGGTATTATCCGAGCTTGGCGTAAAATCAAAAGCGCTCGGTTTTGTTGCAGGCTTTACGGGAGAAGCAATAGAAAAGGGCATTACCGAAAAGGGTATCGATTCTGATTTCGTACATCTTAAAAACGGCTTTTCGAGAATTAATGTCAAGATAAAATCGGGTGAAGAAACAGAACTCAACGGTCAGGGACCGCAGATCACACAGGAAGCGATTGACGAGCTTTTCATAAAGCTGGATCATTTAAAATCGGGAGACACACTGGTGCTTGCAGGCAGTATCCCCTCATCGCTTCCCTCGGATATTTACGAAAGAATAATGGCACAGCTTTCCGACAGAGGAATAAGATTTGTAGTAGACGCAACAAAGGACTTGCTTCTTAACGTTCTCAAATACAAGCCGTTCCTTATAAAGCCCAACAATTTTGAACTCGGTGAAATGTTTGGCGTTGAGCTTAAAACCAACGAGGATATAGTAAAGTACGCAGGAAAGCTCAGAGAAATGGGCGCTGTCAATGTCCTCATTTCAATGGCAGGCGACGGAGCGATACTCCTTGACGAAAACGGTAAAACCCATATCTGCGGAGTATGCAAAGGAAAAGTAAAAAATTCCGTAGGCGCAGGCGATTCAATGGTAGCAGGCTTTATTGCAGGCTGTGAAAACGGCGATTATGAATATGCGCTTAAACTCGGTACAGCGTCGGGAGGAGCAACGGCTTTCTCAGACGGGCTTGCCGAAAAGAAAACGATAGACGAGCTTATGGAGCAGTTAGCTTAAACCGAAAAAGGAGGAAAAGGAAATGAGAATAGTTGACTTATTAAGTAAGGACAGTATTCTTTTAAACGGTGCGCCAAAAAGCAAGGCAGAAGCGATAGATATGCTGGTCGACCTACAGGTAAAGGGCGGCAACATATCTGACAGAGAAATATACAAGCAGGGCATTTTAGCCCGTGAAGAAATGGGTTCAACAGCGGTAGGCGAGGGAATAGCGATCCCCCACGCAAAGAGCAGTGCGGTAACAGCCCCCTCACTTGCGGCAATGACCGTCCCTGGCGGCGTTGATTATGAAGCGCTTGACGATGAGCCGTCAGACGTACTCTTTATGATAGCTGCACCCGATACAAACGCAGATGTTCATCTTGAAGTCCTCTCCCGTCTAATGACCCTCCTTATGGATGAGGATTTCAGAGCGAAGCTGCTTTCGGCAAAGGATACAGACGAATTTTTATCCGTAATTGATACAGCCGAAAAGGAAAAGTACCCCGACGAGCCTGCCGCACCTGCAAAGGAAGAAAACAGCGACAGAATAAAGGTACTTGCAGTCACTGCCTGTCCGACAGGTATCGCACATACCTACATGGCAGCGGAAGCGCTTGAAAAGGCAGGAAATAAACTCGGCATCACAATCAAGGTCGAAACAAACGGCTCAGGCGGAGCAAAGAACATTCTCACCGATAAAGAGATCGCAGAATGTGAAGGTATCATCGTAGCGGCTGACAAGTCGGTCGAAATGGCACGCTTTGACGGTAAAAAAGTAATTGCAACCAAGGTTTCCGATGGTATAAAGATTCCCGAGGAGCTTATTGAAAGAATAGAAAAGGGCGATGCTCCCGTATATCATCACGAGGGCGGAGCGGCAAGCTCATCATCTTCCGTATCAAACGAAAGCTTTGGAAGAAAGATGTACAAGCACCTGATGAACGGTGTATCGAATATGCTCCCGTTCACGGTAGCAGGCGGTATCTTCATAGCCCTTGCGTTCCTTATAGATACGCTGATGGGCGTACAGCCCGGCGACAATTTCGGTACGGTAACTCCCGTAGCGGCATTCTTCAAGACAATAGGCGGCTACGCTTTCAACTTCATGATACCCGTACTCGCAGGCTACATCGGTAAGAGTATAGCGGACAGACCCGGCTTCCTTGTAGGTCTTGTCGGCGGTTATCTCGCAACCACAGGCTCAACATTCGCTAAAATAGGCGGCGATGTTCCCTCAGGCTTCCTCGGCGCACTTCTTGCAGGCTTTGTAGGCGGCTTCCTGATGCTCGGACTTGAAAAGCTCTGCGACAGGATGCCTAAAGCCTTTAACGGTATCAAGCCCGTTCTGATATATCCCCTTGCAGGTCTTGGAATTATAGCGGTAGTAATGTGTGCCGTAAACCCGTTCATGGGCGTTATAAATACAGGCATAGCCGACTTCTTAAACCACATGGGTACAGAGAGTAAAATATTCCTCGGTGTTATCCTCGGTGCAATGATGTCGATAGACATGGGCGGACCTTTCAACAAGGCGGCTTATGTATTCGGCACGGCGGCGATCGCAACAGGCGGTTACGATATAATGGCGGCAGTTATGATAGGCGGTATGGTTCCTCCTATTGCAATAGCACTTTCAACAACGTTCTTCAAGAGCAGATGGACAGAAGAAGAACGCAAGAACGGTCCTGTAAACTATATCATGGGACTGAGCTTTATAACAGAGGGCGCAATTCCTTATGCGGCGGCAGATCCCCTCAGAGTAATTCCGGCTTGTATGGTCGGTGCAGGCGTTGCAGGCGGTCTTTCAATGGCATTCAACTGCACGCTTATGGCACCTCACGGCGGTATCTTCGTATTCGCCGTTGTAGGCAACTGGCCTATGTACCTTGTATCTCTTGCAGTAGGCTCGGTAGTATCAATGTTACTGCTGGCACTGCTTAAAAAGAAGAAAACAGCAAAAGAACCCGAAGCAAAAAACGTTAAGTAATTAAAAAGGAGCGTATCACAATGGTAACAAAGACAGTAACAGTAGTAAACGAACAGGGACTTCACATGAGACCCGCAGGACAGCTCGCCGCAGAGATGAAGAAATTCCCCGGCTGCACAATTACAATAGCAAGCGGCGACAAGACAGCAAAGGCAACAGCCGTAATGCAGATAATGGCGGCAGGACTTAAAAAAGGCGCTATCGTTGAAATCACCGCAGACGGCGACAACGAGCAGGCGGCACTTGACAAAGCAGTTGAGCTTTTTGAAAGCGGCTTCGGCGAATAAAAAAGATAACGTTCAGCTGTACCGCTTTGCGGTACAGCAGTACGTATCCTATAAAAAGGGGGAGCAGTAATGAAGAAATATCTCGGTAAAGGCGTATACAGCGCAATAGCCATAGGAAAAATATCCGTATTCAAAAAGTGCGATGCGGCAGTAACACGCATACACGTTGAAGACACCGAAAAGGAAAAGCAGAGAGTAACAGCGGCAAAGGAGCTTGCCGCAAAACAGCTCACGGAGATTCACGAGAAAGCGCTCAGAGAAGTCGGCGAAACCCACGCCCAGATATTTGAGATCCATCTGATGATGCTTGACGATGAGGATTATAACGAGTCTATCGAAAACATAATAGACACCCAGTCGGTAAATGCCGAATATGCGGTAGCACTGACCTCGGATAACTTTGCGGAGATGTTCTCGTCAATGGACGATGCCTATATGCAGGCGAGAGCCGCAGACGTAAGGGATATTTCAAACCGCATTATCGCAAACCTCACAGGCGCAAATACCGACAATACGGCGGCCGATGAAAAATCGATAGTATGTGCCGAAGACCTTGCACCGAGCGAAACCGTTTCGCTTGATAAAGATAAGGTGCTTGCGTTCGTCACCGCTCACGGCTCGTCAAATTCCCACACCGCAATCCTCGCAAGGAACATGAATATCCCTGCCGTGATCGGTGTAGGCGACAGCTTTTTAAATGAGATACACGAGGGCGATATTGCCATAGTTGACGGCTTTACAGGTGAAATTATCGTTTCTCCCGATGAGCAGACGTTAAAGACATACACCGAAAAACAACACCGTGACGAGGAACAGAAAAAGCTTTTGCAGGAGCTTAAGGGCAAGGAAAACGTGACCCTTGACGGCACTAAGATAAACGTGTTCGCCAACATCAGCGGCATTGACAATATAGGCGCAGTGCTTCTTAATGACGCAGGCGGTATAGGTCTTTTCAGAAGTGAGTTTTTATATCTTGAAAATTCAGACTTCCCGACAGAAGAACAGCAGTTCCATGCCTACAAGAGAGTGCTTGAAAGCATGGCAGGAAAGAAAGTAATAATCAGAACTCTCGACATCGGCGCAGACAAACAGGTAGATTATTTCGGACTTAAAAAGGAAGATAACCCCGCACTCGGACTTCGTGCTATCCGTATCTGCCTTACCCGTCCCGAAATATTCAGAACACAGCTCAGAGCGCTGTTCAGGGCGTCCGTATACGGCAATCTCGGCATAATGTTCCCGATGATAACATCGGTCAGCGAGGTCGAGCGTATCAAGGCGATATGCGAGGACGTAAAAGCCGAGCTTAAGTCCGAGGGTATCGAGTATTCCGACAAGACCGAGATCGGTATAATGATTGAAACTCCTGCGGCAGCGATTATCAGCGACCGCTTAGCGCCGATGGTTGATTTCTTCAGCGTAGGAACGAACGATCTTACACAGTACACCCTTGCGTGTGACCGACAGAATCCCGATGCCGAGGAATTTGTCGACACTCACCACGAGGCTATTCTCCGCCTTATCGAAATGAGCGCTCAGAAAGCCCATAAGAACGGCGCATGGATAGGAATATGCGGTGAGCTTGCGGCAGACACCACTCTTACAGAAACATTCCTGCGTATGTGCATAGACGAGCTTTCCGTTTCCCCGACATTCGTGCTTAAGGTGCGTGACGCAGTAAGAAAGACAGATTTGTCAAAAAACAGCTAACATCTGAATTTCCATATAAAAAATACAGCAGTTCCGCTTTCTCCCTTGCGTGAACTGCTGTAATTTTTTATGCCCGAGCAACCCAATATTACACAACTGTCAGACTGTTGATATACCTCTATATTTGCCGAAAATGGGTGTTTAGTGTTGCTCGCTCTGTCAGCCCTACAAAATATAGCAATCCACCAACACCCTTGCCGCATCCCACTGTGACCCTATCGCTCTTGCCGACACCGTCAATCCAGCACTATCCCTCGCTTCGCACTATACCCTTGCCTTTTAATGAACGCTCTGTTGGTTTCGCATCCTTGCGAAACTCTGGGCGTTCAACTTCGGGCATCCATGCCCGCCCTCGAAAAAGGGGTGAGGTGCTGTCGCCCGCAAAATTCGGGCGACTATCGGAGGGGATTGTTCCCCGTCTGCACCATCAATCAACTTGTCACGCTTTCTTCCCCACACATTGCACCAACCTTGCCATTACTACTGTCCTCGCCAATCCTGTACTATCCCTCATATTCCCACTAACCCCAATTTTTAAATTCGGCACCGTAGGTGCGCTCCACAATTATTCATTATTCATTTTTCATTCTTCATCGTTCCCATTCCACGACCCTTGCCAATCCCGCACTATCCTAAAAACTTCTAAGCTCAATCAATGTCACTAGAAATATCCCCCCTAATTGTACCTTCATTTCAGGAAATTTGTAATCCGTGTTATAATTTACCTGCATGATTGATAATCTGCACAAATCCTCGCATAAGCTGTCGAAAATTATCGCTGAAAAACAGTAACGGTTAGCAACTTACAACTTATTGACAAATAAAAAGTATAGTGTTATACTAAATAAAAACAAAAAAGTAATGCCTGTGTAAACAGGCGTAAACGGCTCTGTAAAGAGCAATAATAAAAGGAGGTCGGCAGATTGTCAAGTCAAGTGCAACACTTTTTAGACAAAAATTCTAGAGGAGAAA
>CAVJKI010000112.1:0-6802 GCA_963649995.1 Sodaliphilus sp. | reverse complement strand
GCATTACTGCCGTAAGAAAAAGCACCGAAGTCTTTTTGAGTGTTTTCCTGAACATTTTTCTCCTTATCAATAAAACGGAAAGAAATCGCCGTTTGCGGCTTTGTATATAAGGATCACTGCCTGAAAATTGCGGATATATTAAAGCTCTGTTTCACTCAGATAGTCGCCGTGGATATATTCGCCGTTGCCAAGCTTATAATAGCCTGTATCGGTTATTGCAATAACGTTGACCGCTTCACCGTATGTATACTGCTTTACGGCGTCTGAGCCTATAATTGCTTTAACTCGGCTGCTGCAGTTTTGGTTTACATACATCGTGGCGTTGATTGCTTCCTCAGCCCATTCAAGAGGCTCTGTAGTCACCTCGGCAGTGGTTTCGGGAGCTTTTGTTGTAACGGGTGTTGTTTCTGTTTTCGTTGTTGACGGAGTGGTTTCCGGCACTTTGGTCGTAGTCATGGTCGGTGTTGTTGCCGCAGGAGCGGAAGAATTGTTTGCGTCGCTGCTGTTATTTGAAGAATAAGCCGTGCTGTTGAGGGTTACGGACGCAACCACAGCAAATACAAGTAATAACGCTCCGACGATTCCTATAAGTGCTTCTTTAAACTTCTCCAATATATTTCAGTCTCCTTTATATAATTCCTTTATTATCGGTAATAATACCGCTTATCAGTTCTGTTTATCAGAAAAAAGTCTGTATACTATTATAACAAGACAGAGTGCAATAGTCAACCGTTAAAGACGACAAGACTTTTACTGCGCATAAAAATGTACGGGTGTAAAAAGGCTGAAGCTGTGAAAATTACACACAGCGCCAAGGCATCGGCGTTAATGTGTAATGCCGTCTGCTGTTTTTGTTCTGCAAAAGCCCGGTAGCTGTCATTTTACCTTGACAGCCACCTAAAATCATGATATACTTAAAACTGTATAAATCGAACAAAGGAAAACGGAGGATAGTTTTCAATGGCAAAAATAGCAGTTCTCGGCTACGGTGTTGTAGGCTCAGGCACGGTCGAGGTTATTGAGAAGAATAAGGAAGGTCTTTTAAAGAAAGCCGGTCAGGAAATAGAGATAAAGTATATACTTGATCTGCGTGATTTTCCCGACAGTCCTTATCAGGATAAATTTATAAAGGATTTCAATATTATTCTGAACGACCCCGAAATTTCGGTTGTAGTTGAGGTTATAGGCGGTATTAAGCCTTCATACGATTTTGTAAAGTCTTCGCTTCTTGCAGGCAAGAGCGTTGTTACATCAAACAAGGAGCTTGTTGCCAAGAAGGGTGCGGAGCTTCTGAAGATAGCACACGAGAAGGGGGTAAACTTCTTCTTTGAGGCAAGCGTAGGCGGCGGTATTCCGATCATAAGACCGCTTCACCAGTGCCTTTCCGCTAACCGCATAGATGAAATAGCAGGTATCTTAAACGGTACTACAAACTTTATACTTACAAAGATGATCCGTGATAATATGCCGTTTGACGTTGCACTTAAGACAGCTCAGGAGCTTGGTTATGCAGAGCGTAATCCTTCTGCCGATGTTGACGGTATCGACGCTTGCAGAAAGATCTGTATTCTTGCATCTCTTTCATTCGGCAAGCACGTTTATCCCGATAATATCCATACTGAGGGTATAACAAAGATCACTCCCGAAGATGTAGCGTATTGCGAAAACTTCGGCGGCTCGATAAAGCTTATAGGCTGGGCATCAAGACAGCCCGACGAAAAGGTTGCAGTAATGGTATGCCCTGCGTTTATCCGTGCAGACAGCCAGCTTGCAGGAGTTAACGACGTATTCAATGCGATCCTCGTAAGAGGCGACTCTACGGGCGATGTTGTATTCTACGGCAAGGGCGCAGGTAAGCTCCCGACAGCAAGCGCTGTTGTAGCAGACGTTGTAATTGCTGTAAAGATGAATTCTTCAAGTAAGTCACTTTACTGGGAGGACAGCGATCAGGACTTTATTGAAGATACAGACAAGATAGCTCTTGAAAATTATATCCGTGTAAACGGCGTTACTAAGGACGAGGCAGAGGCTCTGTTCGGCAAGGTTGCTTACCTTACAAGAAAAGACGCATCGGACAGCGAGCTTGCATTTATCACTCCCGCAATCAGCGAAAAGGATTGCAATGACGCTATCGCAAAGCTCGGTGATAAGGTACTCGGTCGTATAAGAGTTCTTGATTATTGATAAACTAAATTTGCCATCTGAAAGGAAAAACAACATGTCTGAAAATCAGCCAAAGTACAAGAGAATACTTTTAAAGCTCAGCGGCGAGGCGCTTGCAGGCGATAAGAAGATGGGACTTGATATGCCCACGGTTACCGAAATATGCAAGAGCATCAAGAAGTGCTATGATGTCGGCACTGAGATCGGTATAGTTGTCGGAGGCGGCAACTACTGGAGAGGCCGTTCAAGCGAAAGCATGGACAGAGTAAGAGCCGACCATATCGGTATGCTTGCAACAGCGATGAATGCGCTGGCAGTGGCAGACGTGCTGGAGAGCCTCGGCTGTCAGGTGCGTGTGCAGACAGCGATAGATATGAAGCAGGTTGCAGAGCCTTATATCAGACAGAAGGCTGTAAGACATTTTGAAAAGGGAAGAATAGTTATATTCGGCTGCGGAACAGGCAGTCCGTTCTTCTCGACAGACAGTGCCGCCGCTCTGAGAGCTGCAGAAATCAATGCAGACATACTGCTTAAGGCTACAATGGTAGACGGTATTTATGACAAGGATCCGCACAAGTACAATGACGCAGTGAAGTACGATTCGCTCACGCACCAGCAGATACTTGTACAGAGCCTTAAGGTCATGGACAGTGCCGCCGCCGCAATGTGCCGTGAGAACAAGACGCCTATCCTTGTATTCGATCTGAGCAGACCCGATAACATCTATGACGCTGTTATGGGTGAAAAGATAGGTACAGTCGTAAGCGACAAGTAAGCTACAGGTAAATAAAAAACGATAATATATACCCGAAAGGAAATTTAACCAATGAAAGACGTAATCAATACCGCTAAGGACAAAATGGGCAAGTGCGTAGCCGCTGTTGAAACAGAGTACGCATCAATCCGTGCAGGCAGAGCCAATCCCGCAGTTTTAGATAAGGTAACTGTTGACTACTACGGTGTACCCACACAGATAAACGCTATGGCGGCTATCGCAGTTTCAGAGGCGAGAGTGCTTGTTATCACTCCGTGGGACGCTTCCACACTGAAATCTATCGAAAAGGCTATCCTTGCAAGCGACATCGGCATTACTCCCACTAACGACGGTAAGGCTATCCGTATCACATTCCCTCAGCTTACAGAGGAGAGAAGAAAAGAGCTTTGCAAGCAGGTAAAGAAGATTGCCGAGGAAGGCAAGGTCGCTGTTCGTAATGTGCGCCGTGACGCTATGGAAAAGTTCAAGGCTATGAAGAAGAACAGCGAAATTACGGAAGACGATCTCAAGAACTGTGAAAAGGATGTTCAGAAGCTCACAGATAAGTACTGTGATGATATGGACGCCGCTTGCAGTGCAAAAGAAAAAGAAATCATGACTGTTTAATTGGTATCGGTACTGAAATTGGCTGATATAAAAAATGAAGCCTTACCCTGTGTTCCGCTCCATGTGGGATTTATCATGGACGGAAACGGCAGGTGGGCTAAAAAAAGAGGACTTCCGAGAAAAGCAGGTCATTCGCAGGGCGCAAAGGTATTCAGGCGCACTGTCGAGGACTGCCGTGAGGTCGGAATAAAATACTGCACCTTCTATGCGTTTTCAACGGAAAACTGGAAACGTCCGAAGGATGAAGTTGATGCCATAATGAAGCTGCTTGTAAAGTACCTTGACGATATACGCAGTATGGCTCAGAAGAATACAAGGATAATTTTCCTCGGAGATAAGTCAGCGTTTGACGGCGATATTCAGTCAAGACTTGTCGAGATTGAAGAAATATCCGCAAATAACGACGGTCTTTATGTGCTTGTCGCTCTCAATTACGGCGGTAAGGACGAGATATTGACTGCCGCAAAGCGTCTTGCGCAGGATTATAAGGACGGCAAGGTAAACCTTGACGGCTTTACCGAGGACGACTTTGAAAATTATCTCTATACAAAGGGGATTCCTCCTGTCGATCTTATTATAAGACCGAGCGGAGAGCAGAGAACTTCCAATTTCCTGATATGGCAGGGAGCTTATGCAGAGCTTTTATTCATGGATGTTCTGTGGCCGGATTTTACAAAGAATGATCTGATTGCGGCTTGTAACGAGTATGCGAGAAGAAACAGAAGATTCGGTGGATTGTAATGCGCTTCTGAAAGGAAAAAGAACTACAAGATGGTAACCAGAATTGTGACCGCTTTGGTAGCGATACCGATCGGTATATTAATAATTGCGCTGAATAACGAGGTACTTTACTATGTTGCTATGACGGCTTTTTCTGTCATAGCGGTGTATGAAATGCTCGTTACGACCAAATATCTGAAGAATAAGTTCACATCTGCCGTAAGCCTTTTATTTGCGGCGATCACACCTTTTCTGTTCTGGATAGAACCGCTGAAAAGCAATGTAAAGCTGATATATTTCGGCTTTGTTGTTATAATGCTTCTCGGAATGCTATTCAATCATGAAAAGGCAAGATTCGAGCAGGTGGCGCTTGTTGCTTTCGTAGCAATAACCATACCGCTTGCACTTTGTTCTATTGCGTTTATGCGCACAAAGTTCCCCGAACACGCTACCTTCCTTATCGTATATACTATGGTAAGCGCATGGATAGGCGATGCAGGCGCATATTTTGTCGGAACATTTTTAGGCAAGCACAAGATGTGTCCCGCTATAAGCCCCAAGAAAACATGGGAGGGCTTTGCAGGCGGAATTATCACATCGGGCGTTTTCGCTGTTATAATGAGCTTTGCTTATGAGCTTATCGACAGCATGATAAACGGAGGAGTGCATACATTCAGCGTAAACTGGGTATATCTCACTGTTCTTGCACTTGTTATATCGGGACTGGGTGTTGTCGGAGATCTGTCCGCTTCGCTTGTAAAACGTGAATGCTCGGTAAAGGATTTCGGCAATATACTGCCCGGACACGGCGGTATTCTCGATCGCTTTGACAGCGTTCTTCTTGCCGCACCCTTTGCATACATGATGTTCCAGATATATTTTCCCGTTACTCCAATAGCATAATCGTATAATCAAACTACAATGCCGAAGCGGAATACTCTTCGGCATTATTTGTCATAAAGAGGTAACAATTGAGTATTATAAAGAATATAGCTCTGCTCGGCAGTACCGGCTCGATAGGTACGCAGACACTTGATGTATGCCGTATGCACGGCATTAAACCGACAGCGCTGTGCGCCGCAAAAAATACGGAATTGCTTGAAAAGCAAGCCCGTGAATTTACGCCGAATACTGTCTGCATATATGACGAAAACCGTTATAACGACATGAAACAGCGCCTTTCCGACACGGATATAAAGGTACTTTGCGGAATGGACGGACTGTGTGAGGTCGCATCGCAGAAAACGGACGCTGTTGTCAATTCGGTTGTCGGTATGGTGGGTCTGCGTCCTACTCTTGCCGCACTTGACGCAGGCAACAAGGTAGCGCTCGCTAACAAGGAAACTCTTGTAACAGGCGGAGAGCTGGTTACAGAAAAAGCAAAAGAGAAAAATCTGCCGATACTGCCTATCGACAGCGAACATTCGGCTATATTCCAGTCGCTCATGGCGAGCGGCGGCAGTAAGATCGAGCGTATACTGCTGACGGCATCGGGCGGTCCGTTTTACGGTTACAGCTATGATGAGCTGAAAACAGTAACCAAGGCGCAGGCGCTTAAGCACCCCAACTGGAGCATGGGACAGAAGATAACCACCGACAGTGCTACGCTGATGAACAAGGGGCTTGAGCTGATCGAGGCGGTGTGGCTGTTCGGAGTTACTCCTGACAAGGTAGAAATAAACGTACACAGGCAGAGTATACTTCACTCTGCGGTTGAATTTGAGGACGGCTCGGTTATCGGTCAGATGGGTGTACCTGATATGAGGATACCGATACAGTTTGCTCTGACGTATCCCGAAAGACTGACGTCGCCCGCAAAAAGGCTTTCTCTTTTTGATGTAGGCACTATGACGTTTGAAAAGGCGGACGAGGAAACGTTTTTATGCCTTAAATATGCCAAGAAAATGATAGCAGAGGGAGGAACAGCCTGCACTGTGCTTAACAGTGCAAACGAAGCGGCTGTAGGACTGTTTTTGTCGGATAAGATACCTTTTTACCGTATCGGAGAGCTTGTAGCCGATGCCTGTGAAAATGTAAAGCCGCATAAAGAGGTAACTCTCGGAAATATACTTGACAGTGAAAACACGGCAAGGGAATATGTAATTACTCACGCTTAAAATAAGGAGGCACATTTGAATATACTCAACATTTTACTCGGAATACTTCTGTTTTTCGTAATCATAATCGTACACGAATTCGGACATTTTACCGTTGCGAAGCTGTGCAATATGAGGGTTAAGGAATTTGCTATCGGTATGGGACCTAAGCTTTTCAAAAAGCGTATAGGCGAAACCGTGTTTGCTTTCAAGGCTCTGCCTATAGGCGGATCGGTAATGCTTGACGAGGACGTTGAAAACGATGAGCCGAGAAGCTTCAGAAACAGACCTGTCTGGATGAGAATACTTGTTATTGCGGCAGGCGCTTTTATGAACTTTGTGCTTGGCTTTGTTTTTTGCGTAATATCGGTGCTTTGTTCAAACAGCGTGACTACTACTACGGTTGCAGGATTTCAGGAGGGTGCGATAAGCTCCTCCGTAT
>CAVJKI010000111.1:0-6851 GCA_963649995.1 Sodaliphilus sp. | reverse complement strand
CATATTACAGGCGGTATGAATAACGGATTTATTTTAAGTAAATTATAAAAACAAAAGAATACAGGAAAAGCGGCTGTAAGAAATTATATATTTTCCTTATACTTCAGCATTTAATTTCGATAGCACGAATTCGTACTTATGACGCATAACGGGGACATACAGAAAAATGTCTTTCGGTGTGGTACTTAAACGACATATTGACAATGCCGCTTGCAGTGAACAACACCCGTACTGTTTTTTATTACAGGGTTAGCTTTGCTTTGGTTTTCAAAGGGAGAGGTATATCATTTTATGAACAGCTTCCCGATTTCACTGTAAGAGCTATGGGCGAGATTATATATTGCCGCTTTTCCGTCGGACAGTGCCGACAAGGTTTATACATATAAACAATGCCTGTCGGCTTTTCGGAAGGAATGGTATACTGAATGGGAATTATTGACTCGAAAAATTTATTGACGGCAGCAGAAAGCATAAAGCCTAAAACGCCTAAGCCTTATTCAAAGAGAAAGAAAAATCCTTTTGCCAAGCAATTCAAGCTTACTGACAGAAATTCACCCAAAAGCGTTTCGGATAATGAGGGCGTTCTCGGAAATCTCAATGCAAGGCCTGCAAATAAGCCTGTGCTTACTGACAACAGGCAGGGCGGGAAAAAGCCCGTGCTTACAGACAGGAGAGGACCTGTACTGACAGATAAAAGAGGTCCTGTGCTGACCGACAGCAAAAACAGCGATAAAAAGCCTGTGCTTATAGATAAGAGAGGACCTGTTTCTCACGATAACAGAAAGCCCGTGCTTACAGACAACAGGAATAACGACAGAAAAACTGTGCCTGCCGCCGACAAGGGCAACGAAAAAAAGTCGGTTCTGACGGATAACAGACAACACAGCAAGCTCGAAAACAGAAAGATGGAGCACCTCTCGTTCTTTGAGGAGGACGACAAGAAGGACAGCAGAAAGACACCCGTAAGGATAATGTCGCTCGGCGGTGTAAACGAGATAGGAAAGAATATTTATGTTTATGAATGCTGTAACGATATATTCATCATTGACTGCGGACTTGCGTTCCCAGATGAGGATATGCTCGGTGTTGACCTTGTTATACCCGACTTCACCTATCTTGAAAAGAACAAGGAAAAGATAAGAGGTATAGTGCTGACGCACGGTCACGAGGATCATATCGGTGCATTGCCTTATTTCCTCAAGAAAATAAACGTACCCGTATACGGTACAAGACTGACGCTCGGACTTGTCGAGGGTAAGCTTCGTGAACACGGTATATTATCGCAGTGTTCGCTCAATGTTGTTGTACCCCGTCAGAATGTAAGAATGGGCTGTATGAGCGTTGAATTTATAAGAGTAAACCACTCTATTCCCGATGCGTGCGCTATGGCGGTGCATACGCCTGCCGGAGTTATTGTGCATACTGGCGACTTCAAAGTGGATTATACACCTATTGAGGGTGGTATAATTGACCTGGCGAGATTCGGCGAGCTTGGAAACAAGGGCGTGCTTGCACTGCTTTCGGAAAGCACGAATGCCGAGCGTCCCGGATATACCGCTACCGAAAGAAAGGTCGGCGAGAGCTTCAAGAGCCTTTTTGCGGGTGCGGACGGTAAGAGAATAATCGTGGCAACATTCTCGTCAAACATTCACAGAATACAGCAGATAATCAATAATGCGGAGAGCTGGGGCAGAAAGGTTGCCGTTTCGGGCAGAAGTATGCTCAATGTGCTGACGACCGCAATAGAGCTTAATTATATCAAAGTACCGCAGGGTATGCTTGTGGATATAGAAGATGTCAACAAATATCCGCCCGAAAAAATGGTAATAATCACGACGGGAAGCCAGGGCGAGCCTCTTTCCGCATTGTCGAGAATGTCATCGGGTGACCACAGACAGGTATCTATCACGCCGAACGACCTTATCATAATTTCGGCTACACCTATTCCCGGTAACGAGAAGTTTGTAGGAAAGCTTGTGAACGAGCTTATGAAGCAGGGCGCTGAGGTAGTGTATGAAGCAATGTACGAGGTACACGTTTCGGGTCACGCCTGCCAGGACGAGCTTAAGATGATGCTTGCGCTTACAAAGCCCAAATTCTTTATCCCGATACACGGCGAATACAAGCACATGAAAAAGCACGAGGGTCTTGCCATAAAAATGGGCATACCCGAAGAAAATATATTCCTGCTGAATATAGGTCAGGTTGTCGAAACAGACAGCGTTGAAATGAAGGTCGTAGGTCAGGTACCCGCAGGCAGGGTGCTGGTTGACGGTCTCGGTGTCGGAGATGTCGGATCGGTCGTACTGCGTGACAGAAAGCATTTGTCCGAGGACGGTCTTATTGTTGTTGTTACTACTATCAACCGTGAAACAGGTACGGTAGCGGCAGGTCCCGATATAGTATCGAGAGGCTTTGTGTATGTCAAGGAATCGGAGGAGCTTATGGACGAGGCAAAACAGCTCGTCAAGAAAACACTCCAGAACTGTGCGGACAGAAATATCCGTGAATGGGGCAATATAAAATCCAACGTAAGAGATGAACTCGGCAACTTTATATTCCAGAAAACAAAGAGAAGTCCCATGATACTGCCGATAATAATGGAAGTATAAATCTCAGGTAAGGAGGCGCAAAAGGTGAAGAATTTCTATCGTGACGGCGGACTGGTAATATCGGTTTCCGCACTGGTTATAGCGCTTGTGATTATGCAGGGGTATATCTACACGAGGGATATTAATATATTCTGGCTGTCTGCGCCTTTTGTTGTGCTTATAGGTGGATTTGCCATAGGCAAGCTTATACAGGTAACAAGAAAAACGTTCCAGTACTATGCGAGAATAGACGACGAGCTGGAATCCAAAATGCATATGTCCGTACACAATTTCCCTATGTCAGCTGTAATAATCGACAGTGCGGGAAGAATCGTATGGACAAACGGAAGATTCACCGAGGAATTTCCCGACTGCTGTGAGTACGGCATGGAGCTGAGCCATATTACCGATATTCCGCCTGCTGATTTCTTCACGGACGACGGAGTTATGATAAGCTATAATGACAGCGTTTACAGAGTATTTGCAAGAATACCCGATGAAGCTGAGGCAAAGGAGCTTACGCTGTTATTCTTCAAGAACATCACGGATATTACTGCTCTCGAAACTGAGAAAAAGCTGTCACAGCCTGTAGTTATACTGTTTATGGTAGACGGCTATGAGGAGCTTATAAGCGGTTGTCTTGAAAGTGAAAAGGCACACGTTTCTGTACAGATCGATAAGCTTCTTGAGGATTTTGCAGGTCAGACGACAGGCGTACTCAGAAAGAATGCGTCAGACAGATTCATAGCAGTAATAGAAGAAAGACATTTACAGGAAATACTGCGTAATAAGGTGGAAATTCTCGACAAGGCGAGAGAAATATTTGTAAACGACCGACTGAACGTTACAATGTCCATAGGCATAGGCAGAACGGGCAAAACGCTTAAAGAAAGCGAGCAGTTTGCACGTCAGGCGCTTGAAATGGCACTCGGACGAGGCGGCGACCAGGCGGCTGTAAAGACGGACAACGGCTTTGAATTCTACGGCGGTGTATCCAAGGGCGTTGAGCGCCATACAAAGGTAAAGACAAGAATCATTGCAAATTCACTGCTTGAGCTGGTTGATAATGCGGATAAGATATTCATAATGGGTCATAAGTACAGCGACCTTGACAGCGTGGGCTCGTCTGTAGGTCTTACCTGTGCGATAAGAAATCTCGGCAAGAGTGCATGGGCAGTCTGCGACTATAACACCTCTCTTGCAAAGGTACTAATAGACAGATTTCCTCATGTTGACGGCGAGGAACCGCTGTTCAGAGAGCCGTCTGACGCTTTTGAGGAGCTGACCGATAATTCACTGCTCATTATCTGCGATACGCACAACCCGCTGATAATCGAAAGCAAGGAGCTTTATGAAAAGGCTAAGAAGGTAGTTGTCATCGACCACCACAGGAAGATGGTAAACTACATAGACAATGCGGTCATATTCCATCATGAGCCATATGCTTCATCTGCATCGGAAATGGTGACGGAGCTTATTCAGTATTTCGGCGAGGCAGGAAAGCTGAGAGCCGTACAGGCGGAGTGTCTGCTTGCCGGAATTATGCTTGATACAAAGAATTTCGTTATGAAAACGGGCGTCAGAACATTTGAGGCGGCGGCTGTACTGCGTAAGATGGGTGCTGATACCATAACCGTAAAGAAGATGTTCTCAAGCTCAATAGACAGCTACAAGAGAAAAACTCAGATAGTTGCAGAGGCTGAGATCTACCGTAAGTGCGCTATCGCTCCGTGCGATTTCTATGCGGACGATCTGAGGATCGTTGCCCCGCAGGCGGCTGACGAGCTTCTTACCATTAAGAATGTTGACGCTTCGTTCGTATTATTCAAGACAATGAGCAACGAAATTTCAATAAGTGCAAGAAGCATGGGCAATCTGAATGTTCAGCTTATAATGGAGTCGCTGGGCGGCGGCGGTCATCAGACAATGGCAGGCGCACAGCTTAAGGACGTTTCAGTAAATGAGGCTCTGGAAACGCTTAAAAAGTCGATTGACGACTATTATCTGAGCCTTATAAAGGCGAATACAAGCGATAATAAGACTGCACAGCGCAGTTAAAAAGAAAGGACGATATAAAATGAAGGTAATTTTCACACAGGACGTAGCCGGATCGGGCAAGAAGGGCGAAGTCAAGGAAGTTAAGGACGCATACGCAAGAAACTGCCTTATCAAGAAGGGTCTTGCAGTTGAGGCTACAAATGAAAATTTAAACCACCTTGAGGGTCAGAAGGCTTCTGCTCAGCACAAGCTTGACGTTGAGGCGGCTAATGCAAAGAAGATAAAGGAAGCGATCGGCGGTAAGGTGCTGATTGTAAAGGCTAAGGCAGGTCAGGGCGGTAAGCTGTTCGGATCGGTTACGGGCAAGGATATAAGCGCACTTATAAAGCGTGATTTCGGCTTTGATGTTGACAAGAGAAAGATCGCAACGAAAAGCGATATAAAGTCTTTCGGTACTTTTGAAGCAGAGGCAAGACTGTTCACGGGTATTGTGGCACAGTTCAGCGTAAAGGTTGAGGAAGAATAATGGCTGAAACAGAGCTAACGGGGGTAAATCTCCCGTACAGCCTTGATGCGGAGCAATCCGTACTCGGTGCGATATTGCTTGACGGTAATGCAAATATGCCGAAAGCCTCGGCTAAGCTTCACCCCGACCATTTCTATGTTAAAATGCACAGCGGAATTTACACTGTAATGATGCAGATGTTTGCCGCAAGTGAAACCATAGATATAGTCACCGTGCTTGAAAACTGCATGAAGCAGAGCGTTTTCGAGTCGCAGGAGGAGGGCAGGACTTATCTTGCCAAGCTGATAGAAACCGTTCCGAGTATTTCAAGTATAGACAGATACATCGAAATAGTCGAGGATAAGTATACAAGGCGTCAGCTTATAAGCATTGCGGGCGATATTCTTGAAAATGCAAACGAGGGTCAGGCGGAAACCTCTACACTGCTTGAGCTTGCGGAAAAGAAGATATATGAAGTAAGAAACGAGAACCAGGTAAGAGGACTTACAAAGCTGAACGGCATAGTGGTCGGTATTCTCAATGAATTATCGGAGCTTTGCGCCAATCCCGAAAAGCAGGGTATTCAGGGTCTTAAGTCGGGTTTCCCGTCCCTTGACAAGTACATACACGGACTCAATAAATCCGACCTGCTGATAATTGCGGCACGTCCCGGTATGGGTAAAACCTCGTTCGCCATGAATATGGCAACCAATGTGGCAAAATACCACCCCGAAAAGGCGATCTGTGTATTCAACCTTGAAATGTCAAAGGAGCAGCTTGTAAAACGTATGCTGTCCTCTGAGGGAAGAATATCAAGCGAGCTTATGTCAACGGGCAGATTTGACCCCGCACAGTGGAGAAATCTTGCTGACGCAGCTTTTGTGCTGTCAAATATGAATATATATATCGATGACAGCTCTGCGATAACCGTTAATGAGATGAAAGCAAAGCTGCGCAGGATAGATAATCTCGGAATGATAGTGATAGACTATCTTCAGCTTATTTCATCGGGCAGAAGGAATCTGAACCGTGTCAATGAAATTTCGGAAATGACACGAAATTTAAAGATCATGGCAAAGGAGCTAAATGTTCCGATTTTAGTACTGTCACAGCTCGCACGTTCAGCCGAAAAGAAGGACGATAAGCGCCCCATGCTGTCTGATCTGCGTGATTCGGGTTCTATCGAGCAGGACGCCGATATTGTTCTGTTTCTCTATCGTGACAGCTATTACAACAAGGAAGCTGAGGATCAGAGAGCCTGCAAGTGCATTGTTGCCAAAAACCGTCACGGCGAAACAAATGACATAAACATGATATGGGACGGTCAGTATACAAGATTTACAGATGTGGAGTATGTCCATGCCGAGCAGTAATATTAAAGACAGCTTAAAAAATAATGTCAGGGATACTGTAGAGCGGTATTCAATGATAAATAAGGGCGATACTGTAATTGCGGCGGTAAGCGGCGGCGCAGACAGCGTCGCTTTGCTGTATGTATTGTATTCGCTGAGAAATGAACTCGGATTTTCCCTTGCCGCCTGCCATGTAAACCACAATCTGCGTGGCGAAGAAAGCGACAGCGATGAGCGGTTCGTCCGCAGAATGTGCAGATTTCTTGACATTCCGCTGTATGTGGCAAGCATAAAAGTGAACGACCTCAGGCAGAAGCACGACAGCCTTGAAGAATGTGCAAGACGGCTGAGATATGAATTTTTTGAAAGCATAAGCCATGGCAAGCTTATAGCCACCGCCCACAC
>CAVJKI010000110.1:0-6873 GCA_963649995.1 Sodaliphilus sp. | reverse complement strand
TCTCACTTGTTCCCTTTGGTCGTCTTCCTCGTCCATATTGACAGGTGTATTAATTTGAACAGCGAACCCGAGAAGTGCTATCCGACAAATAGAACTATCGGTAGCTTGTTACCATAGATAAATATTAAATGATATAACAGAAGCACATCAAACAAAAACTTTTTCTACAAACTGAAAGGCGGTGCTGATGATGTGCAGTACCGCCCTTATTATTCCTCTTATTTTCCCACGCAGAAGCGTGAAAATATCCTATCGATCACTTCTTCGCTTGCCGTCTTGCCGCTAAGCTCATACAAATTGCTGAGTGCCGCCTCAAGCTCAAGCCCCGCAACGTCCGCCGTCATACCGCCGTACAATGCATTATATGCCCTGTCGACTGCCGACTGCGCCGATAACGCGCATTGCCGCTGACGCTCGTTTGCAAGAAATCCTGCCTGTGCGTCAAGGTTGCTTATACCGCAACGCTGTTTTATTGCCTGTTCAAGCTCACTTGTGCCGTCGCCCGTCTTAGCGCTGATTATAACCGCCTTGCCGAGCCTGTTTTCAATAAATTCTGTATCCGCCCTTGCTTCAAGGTCGGATTTATTTATTATCGGTATAACCGTCTTGCCGTGAAGAAGCTCGATCAGCCGTTTATCGTCGTCGGACAGCTCCCTTGAGCCGTCAAACACCGCCAGAATAAGCTGTGCCGTGCCTATACGCTCTATCATACGCTGTACGCCTATGTTCTCGACCGTATCTTCCGTTTCCCTTATACCTGCACAGTCAGCCAGTTTCAACATTATATCGCCGAGCTGTACCGTATCCTCAACTATATCACGGGTCGTACCCTCAATATCGGTGACAATGCTTTTCTGCGTGCCTGTAAGCAGATTCATAAGCGTTGACTTTCCTGCGTTGGGCTTTCCGACTATTGCAGTTGCAATGCCGTTTCTCAGTATCTCTCCGCAGTCGTATGTTGCAATAAGGCTGTCGATATTCTCTTTTACTTTGGTAACACTTTTCAGCCAGTCCGCCTTGGCAATTTCGTCCTCGTCCTCGCTCTCATCGGGATAATCTATCCACACGGCTATCTCTGAGGTTATCGCTATTATCTGCTCGCAAAGTGCCTCTATCCTGCGGTAGAGTGCGCCGTCCGTCTGCGCTCTTGCACAGGATAACAGCTGATCGTTTCCTGCGTTGATAAGGTCGATCACGCCCTCAGCCTCTGTCAGCGACAGCTTTCCGTTTACAAGCGCCTGCTTTGTAAATTCGCCTGCCTGAGCCATTCTTGCCCCGACTGACAATACTGCCTGAAGCACCCTCTTTGTTATATGAATACCGCCGTGACAGGTGATCTCCGCCGTATTCTCTCCCGTATAGCTGTGCGGCGCACGGAATATTAAAAGCACGCCGTCATCAAGCTTTACGCCGTTTGCCGTTATATCTCCGTATGCGGCGGTATAGCCGTCCATCTTTTCAATATCACGCACGGGGTATTTCGGCTGAAACACCTGCTTTGCTACCTTGAATGCGTCCGCTCCCGATATTCTTATCATCGAAACGCCGCCGCTCGCCATTGGCGTTGATATTGCCGCTATGCAGTCTGCCATTATATCTTAATCCTTCTTACCGAATAATTTTGCGAAAAAGCCTTTCTTTGCGGGCTTTTCGTCTGCCGCTTCTTCCGTGCTGTCTTCCTGCGCGTCATCGCCGTTATCGTAATAGCTCTCTTCTTCCTCTTCGGAAAGCGCCGTTTCGATAAAGCTCTTTTTGAGCAGTTCCTCGCCGCTTTCGTTAAGCGTATATGTCCACAGCTCGGTCGGAGTGTTGATAACAAAATCGTCTATATCATCAAGGCTGAGCAGTGTCTGTAGCCGCTCGCCCATAGTGTCTATTACCTGTTCTTCCATACCCGAGAAAAATTCCTCGCAGGTTATGTTGTACTCATCGGCAGGATTTTTACCGCCTATTCTTGTAAGGTGTATACCGTCACGCAGATAGGAAGTGTAATCAAGATAATCGCTCCAGTATTCGTTTATTACCTGTAATATAACACGCTTTTGCAGAGCGTTAACCTTGTCCTCGCCAAACTTTTCAACAGCAGTGTTATAATCATCGGCAAATTCGCTCTGCCATATATCGACCTCGGACTTGCCTGTCAGGAACGCTCTCCTCCTGCCGAATACAGCGTCACGGTGCTTTTCGCCTATCATCGTGAATTTAAGCAGACGTTTACGCAGTTCGAGCGTGTCACCCTGTGCTATACGCTGAATACGGTCGACCTCACGCAGTACAGCTTTATCGTCTATCGACTTTCCTGTTTCGGCAGTGGGATAATGCCTTTTCGGAATAAGCTTCTTTATCTCGTACTTGGTCATAATCTCGTCTTCAAGTGAGATTATGAAACGGCTTTCTCCGACATCGCCCTGTCGTCCGCTTCGACCTCTTAACTGCATATCCCCACGTTCGCTCTCGCTCATGAATGTGCCGAGTATCAGCAGTCCGCCTGCCGCTGCCGCCTCGTCCTTCTGTGATTCGTCCGCACCGCCGAGCTTTATGTCAACGCCTCTGCCTGACATATTAGCCGAAATCGTGACAGCGCTCGGTCTGCCTGCTTCTTTTATTATCTCCGCTTCAAGCTCGTCATTCTTTGCGTTGAGTACGTTTGCGGTGATACCCTCTGCCGTAAGGCGCTCGCTGAGTTCTTCGCTCAGCTCTATGCTTGAAGTGCCGACAAGCACGGGCTGATTCTTTGCGTGAGCGGCCTTTATACACTCTATAATAGCGTTGTCCTTTGCCGCTTTTGTGAGATATACTTCATAAGGGTGGTCAACACGTCTGCAAGGTGTGTGAGTAGGTATAACAGTCACCTTAAGGTCGTATAACTGCCAAAATTCGTCCTCCGAGCTTTTCGCCGTACCCGTCATACCGCTTAAAAGAGGATAACGGCGCAGATAGAACTGCATAGGCACAACGCCCATAATGACGCCCCTGCTTGTGCAGGTTATGCCCTCTTTAAGCTCAACAGCAGGCTGTAACGAGCCGGGATAGCGGCGGTTTTCTGCCGCTCTGCCAGTGAACTCGTCAATTATTCTTATATTGCCGTCCTTGACGATATAGTCAACGTCCTTTTTTAGTAAGAAGCACGCTTTAAGGCAGTCGGTTATACGGATCAGCAGCTCGTTGTTTTCTTCATCATAAAGTCCCGAGCCGTCCGTTATAAGCTCCTCGCACTTGTCCTCGCCCTTTTCAGTAAGGTAGATAGTACCAAGCTCCTCGTTTATCTCATATATACTGCTGTCGAAGTCTTTTACGAACTCGTATACTTCGGGGAGCTTTTCATCGGGCTTTACGGCGGTTTCGCCAGCTATAACAAGCGGCACTCTCGCCTCGTCTATCATCATGCTGTCCGCTTCATCAGCTATGCAGAAGTCGAAATCCGTCTGTACGCAATCGTCGGGCGAATTTGCAACGAAGTCACGCAGGAAGTCAAAGCCTGCCTCTCTTGCCGTGATATATACTATCTGCTTTTTGTACAGCTCTTTTTTGTCCGCAATATCGGTCGAATGTAAGATACAAGCCGAACTTATACCCAGTGCGTCATATATCGGCTTCATCCACTCGCTGTCACGCTTTGCAAGATATTCGTTAAAGGTGAGTATTCTGACATTACGACCGTTTTTCACCATACAGCAGGCGGCTAATGCGGCGCACAGCGTCTTTCCCTCGCCCGTTTTCATCTCGATGATCCTGCCCTTGGTAAGCTCTGCGGCGGCAGTCAGCTGTTCGTCATAGGGGGTAAGTTTGAGGTGTTCCTTGCTTGCAATAGCGCAAGCGGCGAATATCTCGTTTATATCTGTGCTGTCCTTAAGCTCGTCTGTAGTGCCGACTTCGGCGAGTGAGCGTATTTTGTCGATGGATATATTTATTTCAGCCATTTTTGCTGTCCTTTCAGAATAGAAATGTATAAACAGTGCCGTGAAACGGCATTTTAAAGCCGTCCATACCGTTAATTTTACCACAGTAACGTAAAAAAAGCAATTATTTTTGAAAATCACTTGAAAAATCCCCGTAAATGTGCGACAATAGTATTAATATGGCGGTTTTATCTGCCAAAATCAATAGCTAAAAATCAGTAAAGGAATGACTTACTTTGAATAACGCAAAATACGCCGTAATTCTTGCCGCAGGCGACGGCAAAAGAATGAAATCCGATAAACCTAAAGTCCTCGCAGAGGTGCTGTTTCAGCCTATGCTCGGCTGGGTGCTTGACGCAGTAAAACAGGCAGGCGTTGGCAACACCGCAATAATTGTCGGCGCTCATAAGGATCAGGTGACCGCTTATCTTGAAACACAGGGCGAATACCCCACCTTTGAGCAGAAAGAAAGGCTCGGCACAGGTCATGCGGTAATGCAGGCAAAGCCCTTTATAGAAAAGGCACAGGCAGAAAATGCCGATATACTGGTAGCGTGCGGTGACGCTCCGTTCATCGATGCCGATACGATAACAGGCTCTTACGAATATCACAAGAACAGCGGTAACGATGTTACGGTAGTATCCGCTATTGTCGATAACCCCACGGGCTACGGCAGGATAATAAAGGAAAATGACGCTTTCAAGGCTATCGTTGAGCAGAAGGACTGCGACAGCGAGCAGATAAAGGTAAAAGAAATAAACTCGGGTATCTACTGGTTTAAGGCAGAAAAGCTGTGCGGACTTTTAGATAAGCTCGGCAATAACAACGCCGCAGGCGAATATTATCTTACCGATACGGTTGCCGTTGCGGATAAGAAAGGCGTATACACGGCAAACAGCGCAGACGTTGTACTCGGTGCAAACAGTCGCAGTCAGCTTGCCGCTTTAAATGAAGTAGCAAGAAAGAGAAAGCTCGCCGCCCTTATGGACGAGGGTGTTGACATTCCTCTGTCAGACGGAATTATAATCAGCAAGGACGTTAAGATCGGTCACGATACTACAGTTCTGCCCAATACAATAATCAAGGGAAATACTGTTATCGGCAACGGCTGTGAGATAGGACCGAACAGCTATATTTCAAACTGCGTTATAGAGGATAACGTTATCCTTAACAACGTACAGGCGCATGAGAGCAAGGTAGACAGCGGTGCAAAAGCAGGACCTTTCGTTCATCTGCGCCCGAATACTCATCTGCACAGCGGCGTAAAGATAGGCGACTTTGTAGAGGTGAAGAACTCCGAGATCGGCATAAACACTTGTATAGCACACCTGACTTATATCGGCGACAGCGATGTCGGCAAGGGCGTAAACTTCGGCTGCGGCTGTGTAACGGCAAACTATGACGGCATAAAGAAGTACCGTACTACAATAGGCGATAACGCATTTATAGGCTGTAACACAAACATGATAGCGCCTGTTACTATCGGCGATAATGCGACAACTGCGGCAGGCTCGACTATAACAGAGGACGTTCCGGCTGATTCTCTTGCGGTAGAGCGTGGTCAGACAAGAATAATAGAAAATTGGGAAAAGAACAAGAAGCGTATCAGAAAGGCATAAGGAGGAAAACAGGTGGACGTTTTTCTTTCGGTGCTGTCGGCAGCAGGAATCATTCTCGGTGCGGTACTGCTGATAATGATAATATCTCTGCTGCTGTCCGCTATTCTTTATGAAAGCGTTTTCGGAAAAAGATTTGAGATATATGACTCGGCGCATCTGCCCGACTTAAACGATTATAAGGGGCTTGTAAACGAGCCGGTCACATTCCCGTCAAAGCGTGGCTATAAGTACACGGGCTTTTATTATCACGATGAAAGCTATGATACTTTCAGAGGACTTATCGTTTTCTCGCACGGAATATTTGACGGGCATCTCGACTATCTGCCCGAGATAGCCTATTTTGCAAGGCGGGGCTATAAGATATTTGCGTTTGACAACAGCGGAAGCCATTTAAGCGGAGGAAAATCGCTCAGGGGGCTTCCTCAGTCGGCGGAGGATCTTGATGCGGCGCTGAGTTACGTAACCAAGACAAACACACTCCCGCTGTATCTGTTCGGTCACAGCTGGGGAGGATATGCGGTATCGGCGGTGCATTGCTATCACAGCTATGATATAAAAGCCGTATTCGTGCAAAACGGATTTGATAAGACAAGCGAAACAGTGCTTGAAGAAGGCTCTGCAATGATGGGCAGATGGATATATGTCCTTAAGGCGTACATAAAGCTGTATGAACGTATTAAGTATGGCAAGGCGGCAGGCTATACCGCACACGCAGGAATAGCAAAAGCCACCGCAAACGGCACTAAATTTCTTATACTCCACAGCACGGACGATAAGACGATAAGTCTTAAAAACAGCGTGCTTGCGAATGTTGAGAAAAACGATAATATAACCCTCGTGACAGAAAAGAACAAGGGTCACAATTCGCTCGACAGCGACAGAGCCATAAAGCACAAGGCTCAGCTTGACACACTTTTTGAAACAACATTTCCGAAAAATCAGCGGACGAACAGAAACCGCCGTGAGCTGTACCGTGAAAAGGTCGATAAGCAAATTTACTATGAGCTTGACGGAAAGCTGATGAAGCTTATTGCTGATTTCTATGAAACGGCGGAGGGCGGTAAAAAATTCAGTGCGACTGATTCAAGGGGTAAAAAGCAAAGTAATAGATAGGCGTATGCTGTAAATTTAAGCATGGCACAGATTTTGACAGGACAAATTAACGGGTATCGGTTTTTCCGATGCCCGTTATTATTTAATTGTTATAGGCTGTCGAAAACTGATTTTCATTTGCTCTGACACACATTATCAATAAGGCAGTACAATTAAATTTATTGCCGGCAATGCTGAAAACAGTTTCCGTGCTGACAAGGAGTTAATAATCTCGTGACCTTATCAGTGCAACTGCACTATCA
>CAVJKI010000109.1:3811-6900 GCA_963649995.1 Sodaliphilus sp. | reverse complement strand
TCCCTGTGCTGAGCCTTATAGTTATGATACTCTATATCGTAAGAGGCACTCCGATACTTGATTCGCTTATGTTTGCGGTGGCTCTTGCGGTAGCGGCAATACCCGAAGCGTTAAGCTCTATTGTCACCATTGCTCTTGCGATAGGAACAAGAAAAATGGCGGAGCAGAATGCAGTAATCAAAGACCTCAAAGCGGTAGAAGGTCTTGGTTGCGTGTCGGTTATATGCAGTGACAAGACAGGAACACTGACGCAGAACAGAATGACGGTAAGACAGGTGTATTTCGGCGGCAGGGAGGAAAGCGCCGAAACTGCTTTTTGCGATAATGATACGGACCTTTTCGAGTATGCGATGGCTCTGTGCAATGATGCCGTTTATTCTGACGGTAACGTACTCGGCGACCCTACCGAAACTGCACTGTCGGATTATATAGGCTCATGTGAATATGAGAAGATAAGAGAGAAATATCCCAGAATAGCCGAGCTGCCGTTTGACAGTGACAGAAAGCTGATGAGTACCTGTCATACGGTTGACGGCAGGCGGACAATGTTTACAAAGGGCGCAACGGATAAGCTTCTCCCGCTTCTTGTATCGGTATATGACAGCGGAGTAATAAGACCAGTGACCGATAAGGACAAAGCGGATATTATCGTTGCGAATGAGCGTTTTTCCGCACTTGGTATGAGAGTACTGGCGTTTGCATATAAGGTTACCGAAAGCAGTCAGCCTGACACTGAGGATAATTATATATTCTTAGGACTTACCGCAATGACAGACCCGCCTCGCCCCGAAAGCAAAGCGGCGGTTGCCGACTGCATCAGAGCGGGAATAAAGCCTGTTATGATAACAGGCGACCATAAGGTTACTGCAAGTGCGATAGCAAGGGAAATCGGTATCATGCGTGACGGAGATATAAGCCTTGACGGTACTGAGCTTGATAGTATGTCCGATGAGGAGCTTGACGGTATCATAGAAAACGTTTCGGTTTATGCCCGTGTTTCCCCCGATAACAAGATAAGGATAGTTGACCGCTGGCAGAGCAGGGGCAAAATAGTAGCCATGACTGGCGATGGGGTAAACGACGCTCCCGCACTGAAAAAAGCCGATGTCGGTGTAGCTATGGGTATCACGGGTACGCAGGTTTCCAAGGATGCCGCCTCAATGATATTGACTGACGATAACTTTGCTACCATAATCAAATCCGTAGCGAACGGCAGAGCGATCTATGCCAATATTAAAAACGCCGTGAAGTTTTTACTGTCGGGTAATCTGGCGGCTATAATCGCAGTATTGTGTACGGCAATACCGGGACTTCCCGCACCGTTCACAGCAGTTCAGCTGTTATTTATAAATCTGCTCACAGATTCTCTCCCCGCAATAGCTATCAGCATGGAAAAGGCGGATAAGTCGTTGCTTTCACAGAAGCCCCGTGACAGCAAGGCTTCGTTCCTAACAAAAGCTATGTCAGCCCGTATAGTTGCAGGAGGTATACTTATAGCGCTTGCCGTTATGATGTCTTACCTTATCGGTATCGGAACATCCGGCGGGCTTGCCTGTGCCATGGCATTCTCGACGCTTTGTATCGCAAGACTGTTCCACGGCTTTAACTGTCGGGGTGACAGCTCAATATTAAAGCTCGGAATCACTTCAAATAAGTTTTCGCTGGCGGCGTTTGCCGCAGGATTTATATTCCTGTTATTGGCAGTTTTCATTCCCGGTGTTTCGGGCTTGTTCGGAACGCAGATGATGAACGTCGGAAGCTTCGGATTATCGGTAATATTCGGATTTGCACCGACATTTTTGATTCAGACAGTCAGAATAATCAGGGAAATTCCTGCGAAAAAGAAATAAGCCGCTTAAATACCGCAAAATGCACCGTTTGTGCAACAAATGTGTTTACATTTACACGGTGATATGTTACAATTATCTTAAGCGGCAGACACCGCAAATTTTGTTTGGACGGTAAATAATATGAGTATTGAAAAAAAACTGTGGGGCAGTTATGACGGTAAGGACTGCTACCTGTTCACACTTGAAAACGGCGATATGAAAGCCCAGATCACAAACTATGCAGGCTCTCTTGTAAAGCTTATCGTACCCGATAAGGACGGCAATAAGGGAGATGTACTGCTCGGCTATGACACACTTGAGGGCTATGTTGCAGGCACAAGCAGTCAGGGTGCTTTAGTCGGAAGATATGCAAACCGTATCGGCGGCGCTAAGTTCACCCTTAACGGCAAGGAATATACCCTTGCCAAGAACGACAACGGTAACACGCTCCACGGCGGTAATGTCGGCTTCAATAAGAAGGTTTGGGATGTTAAGGATTACGGCTGTGACCCCGCTCCCTATGTGGTTTTCTCGTACACGAGCGTTGACGGCGAGGAGGGCTTCCCGGGTACTCTGACCCTTGATGTAAAGTACACTCTGACGGCTGATTCTGTCGAAATATGCTACAATGCGGTGAGCGACAAGGATACCGTAATGAACTTCACAAACCACTCATATTTCAACCTGAACGGCACTGATGCAGGCAATATTAGAGATCACATTGCGCAGATATTTGCCGATAAATACACCCCTGTAAGCCCTGTACTTATCCCGACAGGCGAGATAGCAAGCGTAAAGGGTACGCCGTTTGACTTCACCTCACCCAAGAGAATAGGCGAGGATATTGACAGCGGCAAGCTCCCGGGCGGCTACGACCATAACTACGTTCTGGGCGAAACCAAGGAAATGAGAAAAGCCGCAGAGGTATATTCCGATAAGACAGGCAGAGTAATGACGACCTACACAGATATGCCCGCTATTCAGTTCTATATAAGCGGCGGTCTGGGCGGTGAAACAGGTAAGGGCGGTAAGGAAATGTTCAAGAATCAGGGCTTCTGCCTTGAAAGCCAGTTCTGCCCCGACTCACCCAACAAGCCTCAGTTCAAGCCGACTTGCGTATACAAGGCAGGAGAGCAGTACAACTTTACTACTGTTTATAAGTTCTCGGTAAAATAAGAATTATAAGTAAACCGCCGTGCGTTATGTACGGCGGTTTTTGTATGCAAAAAAGTACGGATAACTAAATCTGTCTGTTGGCAC
>CAVJKI010000109.1:0-3801 GCA_963649995.1 Sodaliphilus sp. | reverse complement strand
TTTACTACCGTTTATAAGTTCTCGGTAAAGTGACCAAGCAGATAATATAAGTAAAACCGCCGTGCATTATGTACGGCGGTTTTTATATGCAAAAAATGTACAGATAACTAAAACTGTTTATCGGCACAAAAATTTTCATCGTTATTGAATTTTGTCAGCTTTTGTGGTATCATCAAAACAGAGATACAGAACAAAAGCGAGGACACTGCAATGAATATAAGAAAGGCAAAAGCCGACGACATTGACGGTATAGAAAAGATTTACGATGATATTCACACATCGGAGGAAAGCAGAGAGCAGACTATAGGCTGGATAAGAGGCGTTTACCCTGTGCGTGCGACTGCCGAGGAGGGTTTACGGCGTGGCGACCTTTATGTAATGGAGGACGGCGGAGAGCTACTCGGCACAGCGATAATCAACAAGATACAGGTAGACGTGTACAAGGACGGCGAGTGGGAATATGAAGCGTCCGACGATGAGGTCTGCGTACTGCATACGCTTGTAATATCGCCTTATGCAAAGGGCAGGGGCTACGGCAGAGCGTTTGTGAAATTCTATGAGGATTACGCCCTACAGCATGGCTGTCACGAGCTGAGAATTGACACCAACGAGAGAAATGCGGCGGCAAGAGCCATGTACAAAAAGTACGGGTATAAGGAGATAGACATTGTGCCGACCGTGTTCAACGGAATACCCGATGTTATGCTTGTTATGCTCGAAAAGAGAGTATAAGAGATACGGAAAAATCCCGCAGTCTTAAATCTGACTGCGGGATTTTTGTATACTGTTTACTGTCCGAAATGTGTTGTTTCCTTTGGCTCAAGCGCAAGCTCCTCCTCTTTGCAGGGGCGGACGATGAGCTTTGAAATACAGTTGTCGTGTACCTCGATCACCTTGAAGATTATATCCTTATAACGTACCTTGGGATGTTCGCCCGTTTCTTCGGGAATATATCCGAGCAGGTCGGTAACAAAGCCTGCGGTAGTGTCATATTCGTGGTCTTCTTCAAGCTCATAGCCGAACAGCTCAAGCACGTCCTCAGGGTCAGCCTCGCCGCTGACCTCATAAGCACCGTTTGAGCGGGGGATTATCATATCCTTTTCCTCGTCATATTCGTCCTCGATATTGCCCATTATCGACTCGATTATATCTTCAAGCGTGATAATGCCTGCCGTTCCGCCGTATTCGTCTATTACTATTCCCATACCCGACTTGAGATTGGTCAGGAACTTGAACACATCGGAACAACTGCATGATTCGGGAACATATACCGCCTCACGCAGAAAATCCTCGATTTTAAGCTTGTCCTTGTTTTCGTTGCCGACAAGACAGAGCAGATCCTTAACGATGATTATTCCGACTATAGCGTCAATGTTTTCCTTATATACGGGTATTCTCGAAAAGCCCTTTTCAAGTGCAAGGTACACTATATCGTCAAGTGATGAATTAATATCCACTCCGACAATGTTTTTTCTGTGCGTCATTACGTCAGACGCTACCAGGTCGCCGAACTCAAAGACATTGTTTATCAGCTGAGCCGATTCGTCCTCGAGGTTGCCGTATTCGTTTCCTGCGTCAACCATAGACATAATGTTGTCCTGCGTGGTTTCTTCCTTGTCGTAGTAGCTGTCGCCGAGCGCCTTTGATAAAAGCTTATCAAGACCTTTGTTCAGTAAAATCAGGGGAGTAAGCAGTATCTTTACCGCTCGCTTAGGTTTTCGGGAGTCTGCGTCCATTGTATTTCCTTTCAAATAACAAAATATAATTTTCGGCAGAACTCTGCGCTCTGCCGATATGTTATATATATCTTACCATATTTTATGCTTTAAATCAAGACTTTATATCAAGTCCGAAGAAACGTATTGCATTTTCGTTGCACATCTTCACAGCTTCATCAGTTGATATGCCCTTTATTCCCGCAAGCTTTTCGGCTGTCTTATGCGTCATAGAGCTGTCACAGCGGCTTCCTCTGAACGGCACGGGTGCCATATAAGGGCTGTCCGTTTCAAGCATAAGCCTGTCATTCGGGATAATCTCGCAGGAGTGTACCGCTTTTTTTGCGTTTTTAAAGGTCAGCACTCCCGTGAGGCTGATATATGCACCGAGCTTTAACAGCTCTGTTGCGGTTTCAGGACTGCCCGAATAGCAGTGTACCACAAATTTATCAGGTGTGGTACGGCGGAGAATTTTCATCGTGTCCTCCGTAGCGTCACGGCAGTGAATTACAACCGGGAGTGAAAGCTCATTTGCAAGCTTTATCTGATTTTCAAATATCTCCTGCTGTTTTTCTGCGTCATAACCCTCATAGTGATAGTCAAGCCCGATCTCACCGATTGCAACTGCTTTTTTATTCTTTGCAAGTTCTCTCAGTATATCAATGTAATTGTCGGGCGTGTCGGCTATATTTTCGGGGTGTATCCCTACTGCACAGAATACGTTCTCGTAACGCTCTGTAAGTTTCAGCGAAAATTCGCAGGTGGGAATATCCACACTCATGTTTATAATCGCAAGCACATTGTCCGACAATATGCGGTCGAGGACTTCATATCTGTCCTCGTCAAACCAGCTGTCGTCATAGTGTGCGTGAGTATCTATAATTTTCATTACTTTAAAATCTTTACGCTGTCACGGATAATCAGCTTGCCTGTTACAAGCGTTCTGCCTCTTGAATAGTTCTTATCCCTTATCTTCTTGATTATAGTTTCAACTGCTTCATAAGACATTCTCTTGCTGTCTACGTCTATTGTTGTTATACGGGGATTTGAGATAGTAGAGTAGATGTGGTTATCATAGCCGACTATCGAAATATCGTCGGGTACTACATAACCCTCGCTTCTGAGCTGATTGAGCAGGCAGTAAGCCGCCTCGTCGCAGTTGCAGACAAAAGCTGTGGGCTTCTGAGCGGGCAGGTCAAAGTGCGGATAGCTTGTACCCTCAGGACCTCTGTCGTCTATTACCCATTCACTGCGGAGCGGTATTCCCTTTTCGAGCAGAGCCTTGTAATATCCGAGGTATCTGTCCTGTATGCTTGATGTAGAAGTAATTGTGCCGAGGAAGCCTATGTTGCGGTGACCTGCATTTATTAGGTAGTTCGTCAGCATATATGAGCCAAAGAAGCTGTCCGACAGTATCGTATCGGTGCGGTTGTCACTGCTGTAGAAGTCAAGGAAAACCACAGGTATGTCAAGGTCGAGCAGCTCGCTCACATATTCATCGTCAAACTGACCGAGTACGATAACACCGTCAACCTTTTTATCTGCAACTGAGTTCGGCATTGAGCGCTTTGCCTGGTCGCTCTCGGAAATAACGTCAAGTATGCCGTAGTAGTTCTGCTTCTGCAAAAGCTCTACTATATGACGGTACATTACCCAGTAGAATGCGCTTGCGTCATTGATAAAGTGCTTTGCGACAACAATGCTGATGTTGAAGGTAAAGCCTTCCTTTGAAGACTTTGAAGTATAGCTGAAACGGTAGCCCATTTCGTTTGCCTTCTGCTTTATCTTCTCACGAAGCTCCTCGCTTACGCCGTCCTTATCTCCGAGTGCCTTCGATACGGTAACGGTGCTTATATCCATAGTCTTTGCTATGTCGCTCATTGTAACGGATTTCTTTTTCATATTCTCAAATAACCTCTGTAGAATGTAGTTTAAGCTTATAACTTTATATGTATCCTTGTATTATAGTGTAACCTAAAATCGCTGATTTGTAAAGTAACTTTTTGCACAAAAAACGACTTTTTATATACGTTTGGTTTATAAATTTAGCTAAAGTTATAATTGTAACGCTCTGTTTTCATTCATT